>SBFT01000365.1 GCA_006227805.1 Paracoccaceae bacterium | reverse complement strand
CCCGTCGTGCCGCTGACCGAACGCAATGCCGGCACGTCCTCGCGCCTGCCCACCGTGACCGCGCCCGTGACGGGACCCGCGACCGACGCCGCCACGCCCGTCGCCAACCCTGCCGCGACGCGCCCGATCGAGAGGTTCGCCGCCCCCTTCGAGGCGCCCGGCGACCTGCCCCTGATGGCGATCGTGCTGATCGACGACGACGCCGCCATCGGGGTCGAGGCGCTGGCCGATTTTCCCTATCCGCTGACCTTCGCGATCGATCCCACCGCGCCCGACGCAGCCGAGAAGATGGCCCGCCACCGCGCCGCCGGGTTCGAGGTCCTGGCGCTGGTCAACCTGACGCCCACCGCCACGCCGCGGGACGCCGAAGCCGCGCTGGAGCTGGGCTTTTCCACGCTGGATCAGGCGGTGGGCCTGATCGAGGGCACCGATGACGGCATCCAGGGCAACCGCCCCCTGTCGGACCAGGTCACCGCGATCCTGCGCGACAAGGGCTACGGACTGGTGACCCAGAATGTCGGCCTGAACACGGTCGCCAATCTGGCCCGCCGCGACGGCGTGCCCGCCGCGCCGGTCTTCCGCGATTTCGACGGGGCAGGGCAGACGCCCACCGTGATGCGCCGCTTCCTCGACCAGGCGGCGTTCCGCGCCGGGCAGGAAGGCTCGGTCATCATGCTGGGACGGGTGCGGCCCGACACGGTCTCGGCGCTTCTGCTCTGGGGGCTTCAGGATCGCGCCGGGCGCGTGGCACTGGCGCCGGTCTCGGCGGTCCTGCTGGAAACCCCGCCTGCCGAATAGACCTCAGCGGTTGCCGTCGCGCGCGACGAAGCGCGCCGCATCCGCCGCCGCGCGCCGGATCGCGTTCGACTTGTGCACCGTCTCCTCGTATTCCGCCTGCGGGTCGCTGTCGAAGACCACGCCGCCGCCCGCCTGGATATACAGGGTTTCGTCCTTCACCACCGCCGTGCGCAGCGCGATGCACATGTCCATGTCGCCGCCCGCGCTGAAATAGCCCACGCCGCCGCCATAGACGCCGCGCTTTTCGGGTTCCAGCTCGTCGATGATCTGCATCGCGCGCACCTTGGGTGCGCCGCTGACCGTGCCTGCGGGCATCCCCGCGAAGAAGGCGTCGAGCGCGTCGCAGCCCTCGGCCAGTTCGCCCACCACGTTCGAGACGATGTGCATGACGTGGGAATAGCGTTCGATGATGAATTGTTCCGTCGGACGCACGGTGCCGATCTTCGCCACCCGGCCCACGTCGTTGCGGCCCAGGTCCAGGAGCATCAGGTGCTCGGCGCGCTCCTTGGCGTCGGCCAGCAATTCGGCCTCCAGCGCGCGGTCCTCCTCGGGCGTGGCGCCCCGGCGGCGGGTTCCCGCGATGGGCCGGATCGTCACCTGCCGCCCGAAGACGCGCACCAGGATCTCGGGGCTGGCGCCGATCACCTGGAAGCCGCCGAAGTTGAAATAGAACATGAAGGGCGAGGGGTTCGTGCGGCGCAGCGAGCGATAGAGCGCGAAGGGCGGCAGGGGAAAGTCCTGCGCCCAGCGCTGCGATGGGACGACCTGGAAGATATCGCCCGCGCGGATGTAGTCGCGGGCCTTTTCCACCGCCGCCTTGTAGGCTTCAGGCGTGAAGTTCGACCGCGGCGCGCCCGGTTCGCGCGCCTCGCCCAGGTCGCGGCGCGTGTCGGGCAGGCCGCGCTCGAGGTCGCGCACCGCGTCCATCACCCGTTCGGCCGCCTGCGCATAGGCCGCCCGCGCCGATTGCCCCGCGCTGACCCAGGCGGGCGAGACCACGGTGACTTCGCCCTTCACCCCGTCCAGCACGGCGACGACCGAAGGCCGGATCATCACCGCGTCCGGAAGACCCAGCGGATCGGGGTTCACGTCGGGCAGATGCTCCACGTGGCGCACCATGTCATAGCCCAGATACCCGAAAAGGCCCGCGCTGGCCTGCGGCAGGTCCTCGGGCAGGGCGATCCGGCTTTCGGCGATCAGCGCGCGCAGGGCCTCGAGGGGGCGCGCCTCGGTCGCCTGATAGGCGTCGGGATCGAAGCGCGCGCTGCGGTTCACCTCGGCCCTCTCGCCCCGGCAGCGCCAGATCAGGTCGGGCTTCATCCCGATGATCGAATAGCGCCCGCGCACCTCGCCGCCCGTGACGCTCTCCAGCATGAAGGCGTTCTCGGCCGCGCCCGCCAGCTTCAGCATCAGCGAAACCGGCGTGTCGAGATCCGCGGCCAGCCGCGCGAAGACGACCTGGTTCTCGCCCGCCTCGTAGGCGCGGGCGAAGTCCTCGTATGCGGGCGTCAGCGCCATCTACTGGAAGCTCGAATTCACCGCGTTGAGCGCGCGTTCGTCCACGCGCGGCTCGGCGCGCAGCTGCACGTCGCGCAGGTAGGCCTGGAACAGCGCCTGAGCAAGGGTCTGGTCCAGTTCGCGCTTCAGCGCCTCGGAGAGCCGTCCCATGTCGCCATCCTCGGCCGCGGGTTCGATCGCGTCCAGCCGCACGATGGTGACGATGCCGCCCGCCGGGATCACCCGCAGATCGCCCTCGGCCATCTCGAAGACCTGCACCATGAACTGGGGCGGCGTGCCTTCGACGAAACCGCTGCGCGTCAGGCGCGTCTCCTCCCGGGCCTCCAGTCCGGCCGCCGCGAAATCGCCGTCGAGGGCCAGCTGCGCCACGATCGCGGTGGCCTGCGCCGCCAGCGCGTCCTGCACGCGCTGAGCCTGCAAGGCCTCGGCCACGCGCTCGCGCGCCTCCTCGAAGGGCTGCGGGCGCGGCGGCAGGGTCTCGTCCAGGCGGATCGCGAAGAGGCTGCCATCCTCCAGGAAATCGGTCTCGGGAAAATCCTCCGCCGTGACGGCGGCGGCGGCGTCGCGGAAGGCCGCATAGGCGGCGATCCCCTCGAAACTGTCCACCGACCAGTCGATCCGGCCAAGCTCCATCTCGCTCTCCTGGGCCAGCTCCTCCAGCGTCGCGCCGCCCGCCAGCATGTCCTCGAGCGGCTGCGACTGGCTTTCGATCTCGCGCCGCGCGCGGTCCTGGGCCAGTTCGTCGCGCAGGTCGGATTGCGCCTCCTCGAAGGTCGTCTCCTGCGCGGCCAGAACCGCGTTCACCCGGAACAGCGCCGGGCCAAGCCTTGTGGGCAGGGGCCCGACCACCTGGCCGGTCCCGGCGGCGAAGACGCCCGCGCCGGCCTCGCCCAGGTCGGCCTCGGCCACGTCGCCCAGATCGATGTCCGACAGCTCCAGGCCGCGTTGCTCGACCAGCAGCTCGAACGTGGTCCCGCCCACCTCGATCTGGGCCATCGCATCGCGCGCGGCCGCCTCGTCCGGAAAGACCAGCCGTTCGACGAGGCGCCGCTCGGGCTGCACGAAGTCGCTCAGCCGCGCCTCGTAGGCCGCGCGCAGGGCGGCTTCGTCCACCTGCACGCTGTCGAGGATCATCTCGGGCGAGAGCCAGGCATAGGTGATGCGCTTGGTTTCGGGCAGGGTGTAGCGCTCGATATTGGCCTCGTAGAAGGCGCGCAGCTCCTCCTCGGTCGCGGGCGGCAGCGGCTCGGCCAGGTCGGCCGCGTCCAGCCGCGCCCAGGTGAAGCTGCGCTGCTGGCCCACATATTCCACGATCACGTCGGTCAGGGTGGGGGGCATGGTGACTCCGCCCACGATCGCGCTCTGCACCAGGGTGCGCGCGGCCTCGCGGCGCAGGTCGGCCTCGAACTCGGCCTCGGTGAGGCCCGCCTGCTGCAGCGACAGCCGATAGCTGTCGCGGCTGAAGCTGCCGTCGAGGCCCTGGAAGGCGCGGATCGACATGATCTCGCGCTGCAGGTTCTCGTCCCCGATCGACAGGCCCAGCTGTGCCGTCTCGTTGTCGAGCGAGGCCAGCGTGATCAGCCGTCCCAGAACCATCTGGTCGAGGCCCGCCGCCCGCACCTGCTCCATCGGCAGGGCCTGGCCGGTCTGAGCCACCACCGCATTGATCTCGCGCTGCAATTCGCGCCCGTACTGATCGACGCTGACGTTTTCGTCACCCACGCGCGCGACGGTGCGTATGGTCCCCGACAGGTTGGTCGCGCCGAACCCCGCAAGGCCCACGAAGAGAAGGCCCAGAAGGACCCAGACAAAGGTTTTCGACAGGCTCGAACGTCGTGCCATGGTGCCCCCTGCGCTTGGCTTTCAGCGTCAATAATATGCGCGCGGGGAGGGGGCAAGCACAGAAGGGCGGCTCAGTAGCCAAGGCCTTGCAGGCGCGCGAAGAATTGCCCGATGCCCGCGCGGTCCAGATTGGCGAAGGCGACGCGCAGTTGCCGCGCGCCCGCCGGATCGTCCTTGGGCATGAACATGGTGCCGGGCAGGGCGAGGATGCCCGCATCCCGCACCATCCGGCGGCAGAGATCGTCCGAAGCGATGGGAAAGGGATGTTCCACATAGGCGAAATAGGCGCCCACGCCCATCAGACGCCAGCCCCTTGCCGCAAGCGCCGGAAAGCCTTGCGCGATCGCCGCGCGGCGGTCGAGGATCTCGTCCCGTTCGCCCGCCAGCCACTGGCCCAGGTTCCCGATGCCCCAGAGGGCCGCGATCTGGCCGATCTGGGGCGCGCAGATCGCAACCGTGTCGAGGAATTTCTCGACCTCGGCCAGCCGCTCCGTCGAGGCGACCATCGCGCCCACCCGGTGCCCGGTCAGCCGGTAGGATTTCGAGAAGGAATAGAGATGGATCAGCGTGTCGGCCCAATCGGGATCGCGGAAGAGATCATGCGGCGCGCCGGGCGTGCCGTGAAAATCGCGGTATGTCTCGTCCACGATCAGCGCGATGCCGCGTGCGCGCGCCAGATCCAGGAAGGCGCGGATCAGCTCGGCGGGATACTCGACGCCGCCCGGATTGTTCGGCGTGACCAGGACGATCGCGCGGGTGCGGTCGGTGATCAGCGCCGCCGCGCGGTCGGGATCGGGCATCAATGCCGCGTCCGTGGCCAGCGGAACCGTCTTCACGCCGGTCATGTCCAGCCACATTTTGTGGTTGAAATACCAGGGCGTTGGAAGGATGACTTCATCCCCGCTGCCCGCCAGCGTCGCCATCACCGAGGTGAAGGCCTGGTTGCATCCGGCGGTGATGCAGACCTGCGCCGCCGTGACCGCGCCGCCGTAATGCGCGTTGCAGTTCCGGGCGAAGGCCTCGCGCAGGGCGGGAAGGCCCAGGACCGGGCCATAGAGATGCGCCGCGTCGTTCGTCAACGCGGCCTCGGCCATGGCCTCGCGGAGCGCGCGCGGGGGCGGATCGACGGGCGCGGCCTGGCTGACGTTGATCAGCGGGCGGTCCGGCGGGAAGTGGACGCCCTCCAGCCAGCGCCGCGCCTCCATCACCGGGGGGGCCTCGGTGGCGGCCATGGCGGGGTTCAGGGGCCTGAGGGTCATGGCGTCACTTGCCCCGGTAGGGCTCGACATATTGCAGGGCCATGTCCCAGGGGAAGAAGATCCAGGTGTCCTGGCTGACGCCGGTGATGAAGGTATCGACCTGGGGCTCGCCCTTGGGCTTGGCGTAGACGGTGGCGAAATGCGCCTTGGGATAGAGGCGGCGCACCAGTTCCAGCGTCTTGCCCGAATCCACCAGGTCGTCGATCACCAGGATGCCGGTGCCGTCGCCCATCATCGCCGCGTCCGGCGCCTTCAGCACCTGCGCCTCGGCCTGCGACTGGTGGTCATAGCTCTTCACGCTGATCGTGTCGACGGTGCGGATGTCCAGTTCGCGCGCGACGATCATCGCGGGCGCCATTCCGCCGCGCGTGATGGCGACGACGGCGCGCCAGGCGCCGCTGTCGGGGCCCTTTCCGTCCAGCCGCCAGGCCAGCGCGCGCGCATCGCGGTGGATCTGGTCCCAGCTGACGTGAAAGCCTTTTTCGTGGGGCAGGCGGTCGGTCATGGTCTGGCCCTTCGGTTCTTCAGGTCTTGGTGATGTCGGGCGCGTCCACGGCCTTCATGCCGATCGCGTGATAGCCCGCGTCCACGTGCAGGTTCTCGCCCGTGGTGCCCGAGCCCAGGTCCGACAGCAGGAACAGGGCGGCCTTGCCCACGTCCTCGATCGTCACGTTGCGCCGCAGGGGCGAGTTGTATTCGTTCCACTTCATGATGTAGCGGAAATCGCCGATGCCGCTGGCGGCCAGCGTCTTGATCGGCCCCGCGCTGATCGCGTTCACGCGGATGCCGTCCTTGCCCAGGTCCTCGGCCAGGTATTTGACCGACGCTTCCAGCGCCGCCTTGGCCACGCCCATGACGTTGTAATGCGGCATGACCTTTTCCGCGCCGTAATAGGTCAGCGTCACCGCCGACCCGCCGTTCGTCATCATCTTCTCGGCGCGCTGCATCACGGCGGTGAAGGAATAGACCGAGATGTCCATCGACATCGCGAAATTCGCGCGGCTGGTGTCGACGTAGCGGCCGCGCAGCTCGTTCTTGTCGGAAAAGCCGATGGCGTGGACCAGGAAATCCAGGCTGTCCCAGCGCGCGCGCAGCCCCTCGAACAGCGCGTCGATCGAGGCCTCGTCTCCCACATCGCAGGGCAGGACGATGTCGCTGCCCAGTTCGGCCGCCAGCGGATCGACGCGCTTCTTCAACGCCTCGCCCTGGTAGGAAAACGCCAGTTGCGCGCCGGCGCCGCCGAGCGCCCTGGCGATGCCCCAGGCGATCGACTTGTCGTTGGCCAGGCCCATGATCAGACCACGCTTGCCCGCCATCAGATTACTTGACATACACGGCGCTCCGCCCAGCTTCGTTCCGGTGAGCATTAGGCGATTGACCCGGCGCCTTCAAGCCCGCCAAGTTTCCCGAACAGAGCCCAGAAAGGACCGACCATGACAGACCGTGCCGGAATTTTCGCAGGCGACGATCCCTTCGCCATCGCCCGGCGCTGGCTGGCCGAGGCCGAGCGGACCGAGCCCAACGACCCCAACGCCATCGCGCTGTCGACGGTCGATGCCGGGGGCATGCCCAATGCGCGCATGGTCCTTCTGAAGGAGATCGAGGACGCGGCCTTCGTCTTCTACACCAATTACGAAAGCCGCAAGGCGGCCGAGATCGACCAGGCGGGCAAGGCCGCCTTCGTCATGCACTGGAAGTCGCTGCGCCGCCAGATCCGGGT
>SBFT01000116.1 GCA_006227805.1 Paracoccaceae bacterium | reverse complement strand
AAGCTGGGTCGCGTTCCTGCTGGCCTACGCGGCCTATCTCTACGCGCTCTTCGGGCTGCTGTTCGGATGCTGGGTGCTGTTCAGCAATGGCGTCCTCAGCCCCGTCGTGCGCGAGACCGCCAAGGTCACCTCGATGGTCTTCACCATCCTGATCGGGTCGCAGCTGCTGAACCTGGTGCTGATCTCGTTCGGGGGGGAACATCATATCCAGCAGTTCCTGAAGAGCTATGACAACGAATTCCAGGTCTTCCTGATCGTCATGCTGGTGCTGTTCATCCTGGGCTTCGTGCTGGATTTCCTCGAGATCATCTACATCGTGATCCCGATCGTCGGCCCCGTCATCTATGGCGGCAGCTTCGATCCCAAATGGGTGACGATCATGATCGCGGTGAACCTGCAGACCTCGTTCCTGACGCCGCCCTTCGGCTTCGCGCTGTTCTACCTCAAGGGGGTGGCGCCGGCGGGCATCACGACGGGGCACATCTATCGCGGCATCGTGCCCTTCGTGCTGATCCAGATGCTGGCGCTGGTGATCCTGTGGTTCTTCCCCGGCATCGTCACGATCATCCCCGACCTGATGCCGCGCTGAGCCGCGCGGAGACGGCAACCGAAAAGGCCCGGTCGCAGGACCGGGCCTTTTTCATTCGGATCGGCGGGACGGCCCCTAGCCGCGCGACGGGGCCACGCGGTCGGGCAACTGGATGTTGGCGACCTGCTCGGCGATCGGGTCCAGAGACAGCGGATGGCGTTCCGAGGAATACTCGGAGGGATCCCGCATGGGGCGCCATTCCCCGCCCGAATAGACCTCGAGCCCCGAGAAATTGGCCTTGTAGCCCATCTTGCGGCTGCCCGGCACCCAATATCCCAGGTAGACGTAAGGCAGGCCGTTTTCCCGCGCGATCTCGATATGGTCGAGGATCATGTAGGTGCCGAGGCTGTGGCCCGGCAGATCGGGGGCATAGAAGGAATAGACCATGCTCAGCCCGTCCTGCAGCACGTCCGTCAGGCTGACGGCGGTCAGCTTGCCCGCCGCGTCCACATATTCCACCACGCGCGACCGGATCGGGGTTTCCTCGATCATCGCGGCGAATTCGAAGACATCCATGTCGGCCATGCCGCCATTGGCGTGGCGCGCGTCCAGGTAGCGGCGGAAGAGATCGTATTGATCCTCGGTCGCCCAGGGCGACGTCGCCCGCCGCACCAGGCCCGCGTTGCGCCGGATCGTGCGCCGCTGGGCCTTGCTGGGGGTGAAGGCCTCGACGTCGATGCGCGCCGACAGGCAGGCCGAGCAATCCGAGCAGGAGGGCCGATAGAGCACGTTCTGCGACCGCCGGAAGCCCTGCTGGGAGAGCGCATCGTTCAGCCGTTCGGCGTTCTCGCCCTGCAGCGCGGTGAACAGCTTGCGCTCCATCCGGCCCTCCAGATAGGGACAGGGCTGGGGTGCCGTCACGTAGAACTGCGGCGCGATGGGCAGGGTATGACGCATGTGGTCTCGCCAATGGGTTCCTTCGCAGCTTAACAACCGCCTCGCGGGCCGCCAAGGAGTTTGTGGGGGCCCTCGCGCATGTGGTTAAGGCCGGCCCCGGAGTGTCGGTTTCAGGCCCGGCGGTTGATCGCCACGCTGCCCAGCACGTGATCGGTCAGGCCCTGACCGCGCGCGGTGGTCAGCATCAGGACGATCGAGATCACCTGCAGGATCGGCATGGCGACCGAGAGGCTGTAGCCGAAGGTATGCGCCGCCGCCGTGCCGAGATCGAAACGCTCGCCCCGCGCGGTGCGGAACTCGATCGAGAAGAGCCGCATCCCCCAGGTCGCCGACCCCGTCGCCAGCGTCACCACGCGATAGGCAAAGCCCACCGTCAGCAGCAGGAAGGGAAAGAAGAAGATGCCGGTGAAGGCGGTGAAGGGCAGGATCGCCAGGCACAGAAGCACGATCACGATCATGTCCACGATCCAGGCCAGAAGGCGCTTGGTCGGAACCGCGTCGTAGAATTGCGGCTGGTGGAAGGGATCGGGCAGGTCGGGCATGGGCGGGAACCGGGTCTGTCGGGGACGGGGAAACCCGCCACCCCGGGGGAAGGGTGGCGGGTCGGGGGCGATCAGGCGCGGCGGGGGGCGTCCGGGCCGGTCTCGCCGTCGGTGTCGTCATTCATGTCGGCCTCGGTCCTGCGGGCGCGTTCCTCCATGAACTGGTCGAATTCGGCCTTGTCCTTGGCTTCGCGAAGGCGTTCGAGGAAGCTTTCGAACTGGGCCTGCTCGTGCTCGAGGCGGCGCAGCGTCTCTTCCTTGTAGGCGTCGAAGGCGCGGTTGCCGCTGGGGGTCATCGCGCGCATCCCGTGGTTCGACCAGCGGGCGGCGCGGCTGCAATTTCCGTTGAACATGCGTTTGCTCCAGATCATGTAGGCCAGCAGGGCCAGGCCCAGGGGCCAGAAGAAGATGAAGCCCAGAACCATGGCGGCAATCCAGGCGCCTTTGCCTTTGGCGTCCAGCCAGGCCTCGGCGCGCGACAGCCAGCTTTCGCGGCGCGGGGAAAGGGCCGGAGGGGCGAGGGTGGTCATCGAAGCGGTCTCCTTCTTGGTGAGGTGAATGTGAAGCCTTTTCACATTACACCAGATCGGAACGCCCTGGCCGTTCGTCAAGACGCGATGTGAAAGATTTTTACATTTTCTCGGAAGGGGTCGTGAAATCGACCACTTGCGCGTCGCAGATCGCGACAAGGCGCTGCGGTTCGATGCCGAAGACATGATGCGGCGTGCCCGCCGCCGCCCAGACCAGGTCGAAGTCCAGAAGCCGGGGGTCGAGGAAGGCGCGGATCGGGTTCAGGTGCCCCACGGGCGCGACACCGCCGATCGCGAAACCCGTCTGCGCGCGCACCAGGTCCGCATCCGCGCGCGCCAGGGCCTCGCCCGCGGCGGCCTCGGCGCGGGCCGGATCGACGCGGTTGCCGCCCGCGGTCAGGAACAGGATCGCCGCACCGCTCTGCGCGCCCCGAAAGATGATCGACTTGGCGATCTGGTCGACGCCGCAGCCCACGGCCCCGGCGGCATCGGCCGCCGTGCGCGCCAGCGGGGTCTCGCGGATCTCGGCCGTCACCCCGGCGGCTTCGAGGGCGGTGCGAACGCGCTTCAGGCTCTTGCTCATGTCCCTTGTCCCTGTCCCGAACCCTCGGACCCCGACCGGCAGCATCGCCAAAAAGGACGCGGGCCGCAATTGACGCCGCCGCCTCCGCGCGCGAGTGTCGCGCCATGCATCTTGCCTCGGCCATCATCCGCGCGCCACGCGCCATCGACCCCAAGCTGGGCGAGGAGGCCCGCCGCGCGCTGCCCGGGATCGACGCGGCGCTGGGCGACCTGGTGGCGGGCGCGGCGGGGTCCAGCCCTTATCTGAACGCGCTGATCCTGGCCGAGGCTCAATGGCTGGGCCCGGCCTTCGAGGACCCCGACGCCGCCCTTGCCGCCGAGGCCCGCACCCTGCGCGAGGTCGCGCCCGACACGCTGCCTCTCGCGCTGCGCCGCGCCAAGGCGCGGCACGCGCTGATGATCGCGCTGGCCGATCTGGGCGGGGCCTGGCCGCTGGAAAAGGTGACCGGATGCCTGACCGATTTCGCGGGGCTGGCCACCGACCTGGCGCTGAAGGCCGGGCTCGCGCCCCTGATCCGGCGCGGCAAGCTGCCCGGGCAGAGCGAGGACGACATCGCCACCGCCGGCGGCATGACCGTGCTGGCCATGGGCAAGATGGGCGCGCACGAGCTGAACTATTCCTCGGACATCGACCTGATCTGCCTTTTCGACGAAACCCGCTTCGACGCCGCCGACTTCTTCGAGGCCCGCCAGACCTTCGTGAAGGCCACCCGCGCCATGTGCGCCATGCTGGGCGACCGCACGGCGGCGGGTTATGTCTTCCGCACCGATCTGCGCCTGCGCCCCGATCCGGCGGTGACGCCCGTGGTCATCGCGATGGAGGCGGCCGAACGCTATTACGAAAGCCTCGGCCGCACCTGGGAACGCGCGGCCTATATCAAGGCGCGTCCCTGCGCGGGCGACCTGGCGGCGGGCGCGCGCTTTCTTGAGGCGATCCAGCCCTTCGTCTGGCGGCGGCATCTCGATTTCGCGGCGATCCAGGACGCCCATGACATGCGTCTGCGCATCCGCGACCACAAGGGACTGGCGGGGCCGATCTCGGTTCCGGGGCATGACATGAAACTGGGCCGCGGCGGTATCCGCGAGATCGAGTTCTTCACCCAGACGCGCCAGCTGATCGCGGGCGGGCGCGACCCCGGCCTGCGCGACCGCGCCACGGTGGCGGGCCTCGCTGCGCTGGCGGCCAGGGACTGGGTGCCCCAGGACGTCGCCGCGACCCTGACCCGCCATTACCGTGCCCATCGCGAGGTCGAGCATCGCATCCAGATGGTCAACGACGCCCAGACCCACAAGATGCCGCAGACGTCCGACGGGATCGCCCGCATCGCCGCGCTGATGGATCGCGACGCCGACGATCTGGTGGCCGAGATCGGCGCCCGCCTGGCCGAGGTGCACGAGCTGACCGAGGGCTTCTTCGCCCCCGACCGCCCAAGGCGCGCGGGCGCGGGCGAGGCGGCGGCCTTCCAGCCCGATGGCGCGCTTCTCGCGCGCTGGCCGACCTATCCCGCGCTGCGCTCGGAACGCGCGGCCAGCCTCTTCGAGCGGCTGCGCCCCGATCTTCTGGCGCGCGTCGGGCGCACCGCGCGCCCCGACGAGACGCTGGTGGCGCTGGACGGGTTCCTGGCGGGCCTGCCCGCGGGCGTGCAGCTCTTCTCGCTGATCGCGTCGAACCCGCAGCTGATCGACCTTCTGGTCGACATCGCGGGCACCTCGCCCGCACTGGCGGCCTATCTCTCGCGCAATGCCGGCGTCTTCGATGCGGTCATCGGGGGGGATTTCTTCGCCCCCTGGCCGGGCATGGAGGTGCTGCGCGACCAGCTGGCCCAGACCCTGGCGCGCGAAGGCGATTACGAACGCCAGCTGGACGCCGCGCGCCGCTGGGCCAAGGACTGGCATTTCCGCATCGGCGTGCATCACCTGCGCCACCTGATCGACGCGGCCGAGGCGGGGCGGCACTATGCCGATCTGGCCGAAGCCGCGATCGCGGCCCTTTTCCCGGTGGTGCAGGCCGAATTCGCCCGCAAGCACGGCCCTGCGCCGGGCCGGGGGGCCGCGGTGATAGGCATGGGCTCGCTCGGGGCGGGGCGGCTGAACGCAGGCTCGGACCTCGATCTGATCGTGATCTACGACCCCGCCGGGGTCGAGGCCTCGGAAGGCCGCCGACCGCTGCCCGCGCGCACCTACTATGCCCGCCTGACCCAGGCGATGATCACCGCGCTGACGGCCCCCATGGCGGAAGGCCGTCTCTACGAGGTGGACATGCGGCTGCGTCCCTCGGGCAATCAGGGGCCGGTCGCGACCAGCCTCGCGTCCTTCCGCGACTATCAGCGCGAACAGGCCTGGGTCTGGGAGCACCTGGCCCTGACGCGCGCCCGCGTGGTTGCGGGTCCCGAGGACCTGGGCCGGGAGATCGAGGCGTTCCGGCGCGAGCTGATCGCGGCACCCTCGCCGCGCGCCGAGGTGCTGGCCGCCGTTGCCGACATGCGCGCGCGCCTCGCAGAAGCCAAGCGCCCCACCGGGCCCTGGGACGCCAAGAACGGCCCCGGCCGGATGCTGGACATCGAACTCCTGTCCCAGGCGGGCGCGCTGCTGGCGGGCAGTCCGGCGCGGGATGTCGCCTCGGGCCTCGCTGCGGCGCGGGATGGCGGGTGGCTGCCCGCCGAGGCCGCGGCCGAGTTGCAGGCGGGCTATGACCTGGTCTGGAGCCTGCAACAGGCCGCCCGTCTTCTGGGGCCGGGCGACATCGACGAGGAGGCCCTGGGCGAGGGGGGCGCCGCTTTCCTGACGCGGGCGACGGGACATGTGTCGCTGGACGGCTTGCGCGAGGCGCTGGCGGCAAGTTATGCGGGCTGTGCCGCCGCGATCGACGCGGCGCTGGCGGAAACGGAAAGTGGCGGAACATGAAGGGCGATCCGGTGAACGATCCCAAGGGCCTGGTCTTCGAAGCCTATCGGATCGAGGGCATCACGGACGCGGAATGCCGGTCGATCTTTCTCGACTGGGCGCTCTCCCTGCCGGTCGATGGAGACACGGGCCGCGCGATCCGGGCGCTGCTGGCGCGCCATGGCACCGATCACGACGATCACCCGATGACGCGCGTCCTGCGCGAGGGCCTCTCCGGCATGGCCGCCCCCCGCCGTCGTGGCGGCGCGCGATCGCGGCCGCGCAATTGACGCCGCGCGGCCGGACGCTTCCCTCGGGCCGCGAAGCCGGGTAGAGAGCGCGCCATGAGCGACAGCACCCAAGCCCCCGTGATCCGTCTGAAACCCAAGGCCAATGCGCGCGCGATCCGCCACGGCTTCCCTTGGGTCTATGCCGACGAACTGGTGACCGACCGGCGCACGAAGGCGCTGGCGCCGGGGGCGCTGGCCGTGCTCGAGGATGCCGAGCGCCAGCCCCTGGGGCTCTTCGCCTTCAACCCCCTGTCGAAGATCATCGCCCGCCAGATCGACCGCGATCCGGGCGCGCGGATCGACCGGGCCTGGTTCGCCGCGCGCCTCGCGCGCGCCCTTTCCCTGCGCCAGCGGCTTTACGATGCGCCCTTCTACCGGCTGGTCCATGCCGAGGCCGACGGCCTGCCCGGGGTCGTGATCGACCGGTTCGGCGACACCGCCGTGGTCCAGCCCAACGCGGCCTGGGCCGAACCGCTGCTGGCCGAGCTGACCGCCGCGCTGGTCGAGGTGACGGGCATCCGCACCGTTCTGAAGAACGCGGGCGGGCGCACGCGCGTGCTGGAAGGGCTGGACGACGCGAACGCCGTTCTGCCGGGGGCTGCCCCGGCGGCGCCGCTCGCGGTGCCGATGAACGGAGCCGTCTACCTGGCCGATCTGACCGGCGGCCAGAAGACCGGCCTTTTCTACGACCAGCGGCCCAACCACGCGTTTGCGGCACCCCTTGCGGGTCCGGGCGGGCGGGTTCTGGACGTGTTTTCCCATGTGGGCGGCTTCGCGCTCGCCGCGCTGGCGGCGGGGGCGGGACAGGCGCTGGCGGTGGACGGCTCCGCCGCGGCGCTCGATCTGGCG
>SBFT01000240.1 GCA_006227805.1 Paracoccaceae bacterium | reverse complement strand
CCGCTGACCGCGCGGCACCTCGCCTCGCTGCCCTTTGACGCCGTCGCCGACAAGGTGCTGGTCCTGGGCGTTCCGGCGGACATCGCCGAGCGGTTCTGGGAGGTCACGCGCGAGAACATCACCACGCTGAAGGATCTGGATGGGTGGTGGGCGCTCTGCCGCGACGGCGCGCAGCCGGTGATCGACGAGGAAGACCGCGATTTCGTGGCGCAGGCGATGCGGATGCTGCCGGAAGGGCCCTTCGACGGCGAGACCTGGGGCAAGTGGACCGCCGCGGTGAAGGAGGCGACGGGGCGCAAGGGCCGCGGCCTCTTCATGCCGCTGCGCAAGGCGCTGACCGGCCTGGCGCATGGGCCCGACATGGGCGCGCTGATGCCCCTGCTGCAGAAGGTCCCGGGGCGCGGGGTTAGACCGCGGTGACCACGCGCGCGCCGATGCGCGCCAGATGGTCGTCGACGAAGGCGGTCTCGTCCGGGCTCAGCGCACGGTGACGCGCATAGCGCGGCGCGTCCCGGTCGTTCAGGATGGGCGAGGCCCAGCCATCGGTCGTCTCGAAGAACCGCACCGCGCCCTCGGGTCCGAATTCGCGCAGGTAGCCCTGCACGACGACGTCGAGATAGCTGAGAAGGATCGGATAGGCCTCGCTCGGCACCGTGTGGCGGCCCTCCGGGACGGCGTAGACGGCGATGTCCAGCGCTCGATCCAGATCGTGGCCGACCAGATGCGTCACCGGAACGCGGTCATAGGCCCATTCCCGCTTGTCGAGCGCCGCCCAATCGCCGTTCGGAACATGCGCGATCAGACCTTCGATCGTGCAGTCTGGGTCGGGTATCGCGGTCAGGAAGGCGACCGGCCGCAGGTCAGTGTGCCGCCAGGCGCGGCGCCAGCCGGTCAGACGGGCCGGTCGCGGATCGGGGAAGTCATGCGTGGTGCGGTTCACCAGGCTGCCATATCCGAAGAAATACGGGTCCTTCATGCGCGTGGGCCCTGTTCCGAGCAATTGATATATGTCAAACCCTGTTTTCAGGGGATGTGCAATATTGCGCCACATTGGATCGGGAGTCCCTGCCGTGCGTATCACCAAGCGAACGAATATCGCCGTCCGGCTTCTGATGTTCTGCGCCGCCAATTCCGACCGCCTGGTGACCAAGGCGGAAATCGCCGAATGCTGCAACATCTCGGAAAACCACCTGGCGCAGGTGATCAACCAGCTGAGCCAGCTGAATTACCTGCACACCCAGCGCGGCCGCAACGGCGGCATGGAACTGGCGCGGCCCGCGGCCGAGATCCGGATCGGTGACGTCTTCCGCGATGTTGAGGGCAACCTGCCCCTGGCCGAATGCTTTGCGGATGCCGACAATACATGTCCGCTGGTCGCGGCCTGCCGATTGCGGGTGGCGCTGGCCGATGCGGCGCAGGCCTTCTATGCCTCGCTGGACGAGATCACGCTGGATGCGCTGATCTGCAACAACACCGAGCTTCTGAAGATCCTGAACCCGGTGGCCTGCGCGCAGAGCTGAGGTTCATTCCCGCGCGCGCAGGACGCGCGCCGGGCGCGCGGCAAGCGGTCGCCAGGCAAAGGCCAGACCCGCCAGCAGCGTCGCCAGGATCCCGCCGCCGATAATGCCCAGGGCGGATGGCCAGATCACGTCGAAATCCGTCTCCATCACGAAATGACTGACCGCCCAGCCGCCGCTGATCCCGGCGGCCAGCGCGACGACGCCCGCCGCCGCCCCCAGGATCGCCGCGCGCAAGGCGAAGCTGGCCAGGATGCGGCCGCGCGCGGCGCCCAGCGTCTTGAGCACCGCCGCCTCGTATGTCCGCGCGCCTTCGCCGGCGGCGGCCGCCCCGATCAGCACCAGAAAGCCGGTCAGCAGGGTCGCGGCCGCGCCATAGGACGTCGCGGCGGCCAGTCCCGCCAGCAGGTCGCTGACCTGGTCGATCGCGTCGCGCACGCGGATCGCCGTGATGTTCGGGAACCGGCCCGCGAGGTCACGCAGGATCTGCGCCTCGGCCGCTTCCTCGGCATAGACGGTGGCGATGAAGCTGTGCGGCGCGCCGGCCAGTGCCGCGGGGTTCATCGACATGATGAAGCCCATGCCGGCGGTCGAGAAGTCGACCTCGCGCAGCGAGGTGATCTCGGCCTCGATGTCGCGGCCGAGGATGTTCACGGTCAGCCGGTCGCCGATCCCGATGCCCATTTCCTCGGCTTCCTCGGCGGCGAAGCTGATCTGCGGCGGGCCGGAATAGCCGGGGCCCCACCAGGTGCCCGCGACCACGCGGGTATTGTCGGAGGGCATTTCGGAATAGGTCAGGCCCCGGTCGCCTTCCAGCACCCAGTGTCCGCCCGCGACCTCGCGCGCGGGCAGGCCGTTGATGCGGGTGATGACGCCGCGCAGCATGGGCGCGCTGTCGATCCGGCTGACCGCGGGGTCGTTTTCCAGCCTCTCCAGGAAGCCCGGCATCTGGTCGCGCTGGATGTCGACGAAGAAGTAGCTGGGCGCGACATCGGGCAGATCGCCGGTGATCGCGTTGCGCAGGTTGCCGTCGATCTGGCCGACGGCGGCCAGGACCGACAGCCCGAGGCCCAGCGACAGAACGACCGAGGCCGCCCCTTCGCGCGGGCCGCTGATCGCGGCCAGCGCCCAGCGCAAAGCGGGCAGGCCGCGGGTGACGCGCGCCGCGCGCCGGGCCAGGGCACGGATCAGGAATGCGGCCAGCGCCAGGAGGACGAGTGACGCCGCGATGCCGCCCGCCGTCCAGAGCGTCAGCCTGACGGTGCCGGAAAAGACGCTGGCCAGCCACAGAAGCAGCGCCAGGCCCGCTGCCGTCGCCAGCACATAACGCCAGGGCGGCAGCAGCCGGGCCGATGACAGCGCATCGCGGAAGAGTGTGGCGGCGCGCACGTCCTCGGTTCTGGCCAGCGGCCAGAGGGTGAAGATGAACGCGGTCAGAAGGCCGTAGATTGCAGCCTCGGCCAGGGGGGCGGGGTGGATGGTGAAGACCGCCGGTATCGGCAGGCGCGCCTCGATCACGGGGCCCAGCGCGACGGGGATCAAGGCGCCCAGCGTCAGGCCCAGCGCGATGCCCACCAGCGACAGCGCGCCGATCTGGAGAAAGTAGGTCTGGAAGATCGTCGCCCGGTCCGCGCCCAGAGTGCGCAGCGTGGCGATGACGGATGTCTTGCGCGCCAGGTAGGCCCGCACCGCCGCCGAGACGCCGACACCGCCCACCGCCAGACCCGAAAGGCCCACCAGCACCAGGAAGGCACCGAGCCGGTCGACGAATTCCGCGATGCCGGGCGCGCCGTTGCGCGCATCCGTCCAGCGCATGCCCGTATCCTCGAAAAGGCGCCTGGCTTCGGCAGTGACCGAGGCGAGATCCGTCTCTGGCGGCAGGTCCAGGCGGTATTTCGTCGAAAAGAGCGTCCCCGCGGCCAGAAGGCCCGATTGCGCCAGCGCCTGCGTTTCCACGATGGTGCGGGGACCCAGGCCGAAGCCGCCGGCCGCGCCATCGGGCTCGCGGGTCAGCGCGGCCATCAGGACGAAGTCCTGAGTGCCCAGCGCGAAGCGGTCGCCGGGTTGCAGGCCCAGGCGGTCGATCAGCACCCGCTCCATCACCGCGCCCGGCAGGCCATCTGCCCCCGCCATTGCCCGGTCCAGCGGCATTGCGGGGTCGAGAACGACTTCGCCGATCAGGGGATAGGTCCCGTCGATCGCCTTGACCTGGGTCAGGCCGCGTTCGGCCACGCCGTTCACGTCGACCACGGCCATCGAGCGGAAGTCGACGATCTCGGACACGGCGAGGGCGGTTTCGTCCATCCAGGCCCGCTCGTCCCGGGTGGCGAAACGGTAGGTGAACTCCATCTCGGCATCGCCGCCCAGAAGGGCTGCGCCTTCGCGGGCGAGGCCCGCCTCGATCGCGGCGCGCACGCTGCCCACGGCGGCGATCGCAGCCACCCCCAGCGCCAGGCAGGCGAGGAAGATGCGAAAACCCCGGATCCCGCCGCGCAACTCGCGCCGGGCCAGGCGCGCGGCCTGGGCGAGGCTCATTCCGCGGCCTCGCGCAGGGCCCTGGCGTCGATCTGGCCATCGCGCAGGCGGATCGTGCGATCGCAGCGCGCGGCCAGTTCGCGGGAATGGGTGACAAGGACCAGGGTCGCGCCGTGCCGGTCGCGCAGACCGAAGAGCAGGTCCATGATCGCCGCGCCGTTGGTGGCGTCGAGGTTCCCGGTGGGTTCGTCCGCCAGCAGGATCTCGGGGCGCGGCGCCGAGGCGCGGGCGAGCGCCACGCGCTGTTGTTCGCCGCCCGACATCTGGGTCGGGTAGTGATGCGCGCGATGCGCAAGACCGACCGCATCAAGTTCGGCGCCGGCGCGGGCGAAGGCATCGCGATGCCCTGCCAGTTCGAGGGGCGTTGCCACGTTTTCCAGCGCGGTCATCGTCGGGATCAGATGGAAGGACTGGAACACGACGCCCATGTGATCGCGCCGGAAGCGCGCGAGTGCGTCCTCGTCCATGCGGGTGAGGTCCTGTCCCAGCGCCCTGACGCTGCCGCCCGTTGCGCGTTCGAGCCCTCCCATCAGCATCAGAAGCGACGACTTGCCCGATCCCGACGGCCCGACCAGCCCCAGGGTTTCGCCCCGCTGGACCCGCAGGCTGATCCCGTGCAGGATATCCACCCGCCCCGCATTGCCATCCAGCGAAAGAGAGGCATCTTCTAGAATGATCACGGGGTCTGTCATCTGCCGGTGCCTCTTGTCTGTGGTTGCAGTTCGATATGGAGCATTCCAGCCGATGCGCAAGGTTCTGTCCCTGATTGTCCTTCTGCTGGCGGCGGTGCCTGCGCGGGCCGAAGAGGTCACGATCGCGGCCCTGGGCGACAGCCTGACCCAGGGTTACGGACTGGTCGAGGAGCAGGGGTTCGTGGCGCAGTTGCAGCGCTGGCTGGATGCGCGGGGAGCGAAGGCCAGCCTGATCAACGCAGGCGTTTCGGGCGACACCACGGCGGGTGGCGCGGCCCGCGTGGCCTGGACGCTGACCCCGGAGGTGGACGCGATGATCGTGGCGCTTGGAGGGAACGACCTGCTCCGTGGCATCGCACCCGAGGTGGCGCGTGCCAACCTGGACACGATCCTGCGAACCGCGCGGGATGCGGGTGTCGAGGTGCTGCTGATCGGGATGCAGGCGCCGGGCAATTATGGCCCCGACTACAAGGCCGCCTTCGACGCGATCTATCCCGAGTTGGCGGCGGAATACGGCGCGCTCTATCTCGACAGTTTCTTCGCGGGCTTCGGAGAGGCGGCGCAGGATCCGGCGCGCCTCGCCCCCCTGATGCAGAGCGACGGCATCCATCCCAATGCCGACGGCGTCGCGCGCCTGGTCGAGGCGATCGGCCCCCGCGTGATCGACCTGATCGCGCGGACGAAAGAAGAGGGGTGAGGCGGGTGAGGGGCTGGACTTGTCCCACATGCGCACCAGATGATGCAGCCCAACCGAGAAAGGTGCGACGCAGATGTCCCGCATGGAAAACCTGGAAGCGCAGATCTGGGCGCGCAAATCCGCCGAAGGCGGCATGACGCCCGGCGATCTCTACATGCAGGGCGGCAAGCTGGCCGCGCTCTTCTGCATAGGGTTCGCGTTCCTCGCGCCCTGCCTGTTGTTCTGGGCCTACGTTCTCTGATCCGTCCGGGTCAGAGCACCGTCACCTTCGTGCCGACGGGCACCCGGTCATAGAGATCGATGACGTGGTCGTTCAGCATCCGGATGCAGCCGTTCGACACGGATTGGCCGATGGATTCGGGCTGGATCGTGCCGTGGATGCGGAAATACGTGTCCACGCCGTTCTGGAACAGGTAGAGCGCGCGCGCGCCCAGCGGATTCCCCGGGCCGCCCGGCATGATGTAATCGTTGTCGACGAACTTCGCATAGGCGCGGGGATCGCGTTCGATCATCTCCTGCGTCGGGCGCCAGGTTGGCCATTCCTTCTTGACGTCGATCGTCGCCACGCCCTTGAAGTCCAGTCCCGCCTTGCCGACGCCGACGCCGTAGCGGATGGCCTTGCGCGGTTCGGTGACCCAGTAGAGATAGAACGAACTCGGCAGCACCAGGATTTCGCCCGGCAGGAATTCCTTCTTGATGCGGACTTCCTGGGGGGTCGGATCGAAGCTGTAGTCCTGGGCTTCGACCAGGCCGGGAAGTGCGGATGCCGCGGCCGCGCTGGCCATGAAATGACGGCGTGAAAGCATGTTCGGTCCCATAATCGAAATTCGCTGTTACTAGGCGATTCTGGCCTCAAAACGCGCAGAAAATCAATGCGGGGCGCGGTTTGCCCACGCAAATGTCAACACCGGCGCGGCGAACGGGGCACAGGTGCCTGCGGGGCCGGGGCTGCGTGGCGGGGCGCACTTGGGACGGGGACTGGGGCGCCGGAAAAGGGAAGGGCGCGGTTCCGGCATCGATCGCCGCCCGCGCCCTTCGGAAAGCCGTCCGACCTGTCAGGCCAGCTTGATGTCGATCGCGCTTTCGCGGCCGTCACGGCCGGTCTGCAGCTCGTAGCTGACCTTCTGGTTGTCCTTCAGGCCCTGCAGGCCGGACCGCTCGACGGCGCTGATGTGCACGAAGATATCCTTGCCGCCCGAATCCGGCGCGATGAAGCCGTAGCCTTTGGTGGTGTTGAACCATTTCACGGTGCCAGTGGCCATGTCCGTGGTCTCCTGTCTTGTTACTGCCCGCGGGATGCGGCAGCCCGGCGTAGTTTTGTCTAGACTCGAAGACTGAACGCCGCAGTGGGAGACAGGTCGAAGTAGAGAAACGTAGCGAGGCACAATTTAATGTTGCGAAGGGCGTCCGGCAAGAGGAAGTGCTGTGGCCGCCGCAATCGGCAAAGCCGTGCCGGTCGTGGCTTGGGCCGCGCCGCCGCGCCACCAGCGAAAACGGGCGGCCAGTGGCCGCCCGTTCCGAAGTCTGCAGGCCGAAAGGCCGGCTTATGCGAGCGCGAGGTTGACTGCGCTTTCGCGGCCGTCACGGCCGGATTCGACGTCGAAGGTCACCTTCTGGTTGTCCTTCAGGCCGTTCAGGCCCGACCGTTCCACGGCCGAGATGTGAACGAAAACGTCTTTGCCACCGGTTTCCGGTGCGATGAAGCCGAAGCCTTTGGTTGCGTTGAACCACTTCACGGTGCCATTGGCCATCGTGTTGT
>SBFT01000050.1 GCA_006227805.1 Paracoccaceae bacterium | reverse complement strand
TCCAATGGCTGAAATTACTTACGATGACTTCCTGAATGTGGATATCCGCGTCGGCACGATCACCCGCGCCGAACCTTTCCCGCAGGCGCGCAGGCCCGCGATCAAGCTCTGGATCGATTTCGGGCCCGGACTGGGCGAGAGGAAATCCTCGGCCCAGATCACCGCGCATTACCAGGCCGATCAACTGGTGGGCAAACAGGTCATGGCGGTGGTGAACTTTCCGCCGCGCCAGATCGGGCCTTTCATGTCCGAAGTCCTGGTCCTGGGCGTGTCGGATGAAAACGGCGACATCGTCCTGATCTCGCCCGACCGGGGCGTGCCGGACGGCGGAAGGATGCATTGATGAAACTCTGGCTCACCAGACCCCTGCCACCTGCGGTCGAGGCGCGCGCGCGGGCCGAGTTCGACGTGGACATCCGGACATCGACCGCGCCGCTCTCGCCCGAGGAACTGCGCCGCGGCTTGCGCAGCTATGACATCGTGATGCCGACGCTGGGTGACAGGTTCCAGGCCGATGTCTTCGCCGACGTGCCCGAACCGCGCTGCCGGCTGCTGGCGAATTTCGGCGTCGGCTACAATCACATCGACGTGGCCGCGGCCCGCGCGGCGGGTGTCGCCGTCACCAACACGCCCGGCGCCGTCACCGACGCCACCGCCGATATCGCCATGACGTTGATCCTGATGACCGCCCGCCGCGCGGGCGAAGGCGAGAGACTGGTGCGCGCGGGCCTCTGGGAGGGCTGGCACCCGACCCAGATGCTGGGGCTGCATGTCACGGGCCGCAGGCTGGGCATCGTCGGGATGGGCCGCATCGGCCAGGCCATCGCGCGGCGGTGTCATTTCGGCTTCGGCATGGATGTCCGTTATGTCAGCCGCAGCGACAAGGCGCTGGACTTCCCGGCGACGCGCTGCGCGGACCTCGCCGCGCTGGCCGGGTCCTGCGACGTGATCGCGGTTGCGGTGCCGGGCGGGGCGCAGACGCATCACCTTCTGGGGGCGGAATTCTTCGCCGCGATGCAGCCCCATGCGATCCTCGTCAACATCTCGCGCGGCGACGTCATCGACGAAGCTGCCCTGATCGATGCGCTGGGCCGGGGACAACTGGCGGGCGCGGGCCTCGATGTCTACGAGTTCGAGCCCAGCGTGCCACAGGCCCTGAAGGACATGGAAAACGTCACCCTTCTGCCGCACCTTGGGACTGCCGCGCTCAACGTGCGCACGGACATGGGAATGATGGTTCTCGACAATGTCGCGGCCTTTGTCGCGGGGCGCGATCTGCCCAACCCCGTTTGACCCTTGATCGGCGCGTGGGCTTTCGCCAAGACTGCTGGCCAAATCCATTGAAAGGTGATCACTCGATGAAGCGTGTCATTGCGGGTCTGGCCGTCTGCCTTGGTGGATATGCCGGTTCGGCGGGCGCCCAGAGCGCCGTCGCGACAGGCGATATCGGCGGCGCGCGGTTCGAGGTCGTGGGCAAGTCCTATTTCCGGGCCCGCGAATACTGGTGCGAGGCCGCGCTTCATGCCCGCGCGCAAGGGTCCGAGGGGCGCATCTACCTTGTGCGGGGGCTGGGCCCGTCCGAGCTGCGGCCGGGCCGCCGCGCGGCGGTCTTCACGCTGGACCCCCAGGCGGCGGGCATTACCCCCGCCAGACCTCAGACCGAGGTGTCGCTGGCGGTTCCCGGCGACAACATGAGCGTCACCATGGGCCGCAGTCTCTGCACCGCGGGCGGTGCCGACCGCTGAGCCCGGTTCAGGTTTCCGGAAGATCGCCCGTCGCCTCGCGCCAGTGCCGCCGGCAGAGCGAGACATAGCGTTCGTTCCCGCCGATCTCGACCTGGGCGCCGTCCGTCACCACGCGTCCTTCCGCGTCCTTGCGGACGACCATCGTCGCCTTCTTGCCGCAGCGGCAGATCGTGCGCACCTCGCGCATCTCGTCGGCCAGCGCCAGAAGGGCCGCGGAGCCCGGGAACAACTCGCCCCGGAAATCGACGCGCAGGCCATAGGCCATGACCGGCACGTTCAGATCGTCGACCGCGCGCGCCAGTTGCCAGACCTGCGCCTTGGTCAGGAACTGCGCCTCGTCCACGAAGACGCAGGCCACTTCGCCCTGGTCCATGCGCGCCGCTATGCGCGCGAAAAGATCGTCCTCGGGGGTGAAGGTGTCGGCCTCGGCACCGATCCCGATGCGGGACGCGATGCGCCCCGCGCCTGCGCGGTCATCCAGCCTGGCCGTCAGCAGGTAGGTCTGCATGCCGTTCTCGCGGTAATTGTGCGAAGCCTGCAGCAGCACCGTCGACTTGCCGGCGTTCATGGTCGAGTAGTTGAAGAACAGCTTGGGCATGAACGCGGTCTAGACCGCGGCCAGGGGCCAGGCAAGCCTCACGTCGCGCCCGCTCGCCGAACGCACGGCCCCCGGGGGTCGGCCGCCTAACCGACGGTGCGTCAGCCGTGGCGCTGGACGATGACCGAGCCCACCGAGTATCCGGCGCCGAAGGAACAGATTATCCCCAGATCGCCGTCGTTCAGATCGCTGGAATGCTTGGAAAAGGCGATGATCGACCCGGCGGACGACGTGTTGGCGTAATCCTGAAGGATGTTGGGCTGTTCACCCGGTTCCGGCTCGCGGCCCAGGACCTTGCGGCCGATGAAATCGTTCATCGTCTTGTTGGCCTGGTGCAGCCACAGCCGTTTCAGATCGCCCGCCGCGATGCCGTCGTCCGCCATGTGGTCGGCGATGTGCTGGCTGACCATGGGCAGCACTTCCTTGAAGACCTTGCGACCGTTCTGCATGAACTGCATGTCGCGCCGGTCGGCCATCCCGTCGGGCCGCGAACGCCGCAGGAAACCGTTGTTGTTGCGGATGTTGTTCGAGAACTCGGTCGCGCAGCGCGTCGACCTGATCTCGAAATACGGACCCGTCGCATCCTCGGCCCGTTCGATCAGCGTGGCGGTGGCCACGTCGCCGAAGATGAAGTGGCAGTCCCGGTCGCGCCATTCCAGATGCGCCGAGCAGATCTCGGGGTTGACCACCAGCGCGCTGCGGATGCTGCCCGAGCGGATCATGTCGGCGGCGGCCTGGATGCCGAAGGTGGCGGACGAACAGGCCACGTTCATGTCGAAGGCGAAGCCCTTGATGCCCAGCAGGCTCTGGATCTCGATCGCGATCGCCGGATAGGCGCGTTCGAGGTTCGACGCGGCGCAGATCACCGCGTCCACGTCCGCCGCCGTCCGGCCCGCCTGGGCCAGGGCCTTGCGCGCCGCGTCCACCGCCATCTCGGCCATGACCGACGGTTCGTCGTCGCTGCGCTGGCGCAGCAGGGGATGCATCACCGCGGGGTCGAGGACGCCGGTCTTGTCGAGGACATGGCGGCTCTCGATCCCGCTGGCCTTGACGATGAACTCCTCCGAGGAATGTTCCTTCGCCTCGACCTCGCCCGCGGCGATGGCGTCCGCATGTTCGGCGTTCCAGCGATCGGCATAGGCATTGAAGGCCGCGACCAGTTCGGCATTCGAGATGGTGGCCTCGGGCGTGAAGACACCGGTGCCGGTGATGGCGGGTCTGTGCATGTCTGGCCGTCCTCCCTGCGGTGGGGCTCAGATGGCCGGAAACGGGGCGCAAGGTCAAGGCAGGGGGTGGTGTGGCGGGGATGCGCCCGTTCGCGTCTTGATCGCTTTACTGGAGCGATCATCCGGCTTCGCCGGAACCGACGCCTGGCCGGGGCTCCGCCCGTTCGCGTCTTGATCGCTCCACTGGAGCGATTATCCGGCTTCGCCGGAACCGACGCTCACCCCTGCAGCGCCTTGACCCCCACATCCCCTTCGATCTGCGCCTTGATCGCCAGGGCCGCGGCATGGGACCCGGCGGCGGTGGTGAAATAGGGGATCTTGTCGTAGAGCGCGATCGACCGGATCGACTTGGAATCCTCGACCGCCTGCGCGCCTTCGGTGGTGTTCATAACCAGCTGCACGCCGCCGTCCTTCATCAGGTCGGTCACGTCTGGCCGGCCCTCGTAGACCTTGTTCACCACGCCGCAGGGCACGCCCTTTTCGGCCAGCCAGCCCTGGGTGCCGCGCGTCGCCACTAGCGTAAACCCAAGTGAAACAAGGGTTTCCGCAGCCTCAAGCATCTGCGCCGTCTTGTCCGCGTCCTTGATCGAGATGAAGGCGCAGCCTTCGCGCGGCAGCTTCATGCCCGCGCCCATCTGCGCCTTGAGGAAGGCGCGGGGGAAATCCCGGTCCCAGCCCATGACTTCGCCCGTGGACCGCATCTCGGGTCCCAGAAGCGTGTCGACGCCCGGAAAGCGCGCGAAGGGCAGGACCGCTTCCTTGACGCTGAACCAGGGCATGTCCGGATCGGCCAGCGTCATCGGATCGGCCAGAGGCAGGACGCTGTCGTAGGACGCGCTCACGTCATAGGGCGGGCGCATCGGGAAGGCGGAGAGTTTCTCGCCCGCCATGATCCGCGCGGCGATCGACGCGATCGCGCTGTCGGTCGCCTTGGCGACGAAGGGCACGGTGCGGGACGCGCGCGGGTTCACCTCGATCAGGTAGACCTCGCCGTCCTTGACCGCAAACTGGACGTTCATCAACCCGACCACCCCCAGCGCATGGGCCAGCGCCACGGTCTGGCGGTTCACCTCGGCGATGATGTCCTTCGGCAGGGAATGCGGCGGCAGGCAGCAGGCGCTGTCGCCGGAATGGACGCCCGCTTCCTCGATATGCTGCATGATGCCCGCGACATGGACCGCCTCGCCGTCGCAGAGCGCATCGACATCCAGTTCGACAGCGCCGTCGAGGTAACTGTCCAGAAGCACGGGGCTTTTCCCCGACACGACGACCGCTTCGGTGATGTAGCGGTCAAGGTGGGCTGCATCGCGCACGATCTCCATCGCGCGGCCGCCCAGCACGTAGGAGGGACGGATCACCAGCGGATAGCCCAGTTTCTCGGCCGCCTCGCGCGCGGCCTGATCGGTCTTGGCGATGGCGTTCTTCGGCTGTTTCAGGCCCAGATCCGCGACCAGCTTCTGAAAGCGTTCGCGGTCCTCGGCCAGGTCGATCGCATCGGGCGTGGTGCCCAGGATCGGGATTCCCGCCTCGTGCAGCGCATTGGCCAGCTTCAGCGGCGTCTGGCCGCCGAACTGGACGATCACGCCATGCAGCGTGCCCTTTTCCTGTTCGACACGCAGGATCTCCATCACGTGCTCGAAGGTCAGCGGCTCGAAATAGAGCCGGTCCGACGTGTCGTAGTCGGTCGAGACGGTCTCGGGGTTGCAGTTGACCATGATCGTCTCGTAGCCCGCGTCGGACAGCGCGAAGCAGGCGTGGCAGCAGCAATAGTCGAACTCGATCCCCTGGCCGATCCGGTTGGGGCCACCGCCCAGGATGACGACCTTCCTGCGGGTCGAGGGACGCGCCTCGCATTCGACCTCGCCCATCATCGGGGTCTCGTAGGTGGAATACATGTAGGGTGTCTGCGCCTCGAATTCGGCGGCGCAGGTGTCGATCCGCTTGAAGACGGCGGTGACGCCCAGGTTGTGGCGGGCGCGGCGGACGTTGTCCTCGTCCCGGCCCGTCAGGGCACCCAGCCGCGCATCGGTGAAGCCCAGCATCTTGACCGCGCGCAGGCCTTCCGGCGTGGTGGGCAGGCCGGTCTTCTTCAACTGCGCCTCGGCCTCGACGATCTCGCGGATGCGGGCCAGGAACCAGGGGTCGAACTTCGTGGCGGCGTTGATCTCGTCATCGCTCAGGCCGTGACGCATCGCCTGCGCGATGGTGCGCAGCCGGTCCGGCGTCTGGCGCGACAGGGCCTTGACGATGGCGGCACGGTCGGGCGCGCCGGGGATGTCGATCTCGTCGAAGCCCGTCAGGCCCGTCTCCATCGAGGCGAGCGCCTTCTGCATCGATTCGTGGATCGTCCGGCCGATGGCCATGACCTCGCCCACCGATTTCATGGCGGTCGAGAGAACGGGTTCCGAGCCCGGGAACTTCTCGAAGGCGAAACGGGGGATCTTGGTCACGACATAATCGATCGTCGGCTCGAACGAGGCGGGCGTGACCTTGGTGATGTCGTTGTCGAGCTCGTCCAGAGTATAGCCCACCGCCAGTTTCGCGGCGATCTTGGCGATCGGGAAGCCCGTGGCCTTCGACGCCAGCGCCGACGAACGCGAGACGCGGGGGTTCATCTCGATCACCACCATGCGGCCGTCGGCAGGGTTCACTGCCCATTGCACGTTGGACCCGCCGGTCTCGACGCCGATCTCGCGCAGGACGGCGATGCTGCCGTTGCGCATGATCTGGTATTCCTTGTCGGTCAGCGTCAGCGCCGGGGCCACGGTGATCGAATCGCCCGTGTGCACGCCCATCGGATCGACGTTCTCGATCGAACAGACGATGATCGCGTTGTCCGCCTTGTCGCGGACGACCTCCATCTCGTATTCCTTCCAGCCCAGCAGGCTTTCGTCGACCAGGATCTGGCCCACGGGGCTGGCATCCATGCCCGAGCGGCAGAAATGGATGTAATCCTCGCGGTTGTAGGCGACCCCGCCGCCGGTGCCGCCCAGGGTGAAGGCGGGACGGATGATCGCGGGCAGGCCGATCTCCTCGAGCGCCTCGAGCGCCATCTGCACGCCTTCGTTCAGGTCGCGCTGGCCATTGGCCTTCCTCGGCGCGGTGATGATGGTGGCCCGGGGGTTCTCGAGGCCGATCCGGTCCATCGCCTCGCGGAACAGCTTGCGGTCCTCGGCCATCTCGATGGCCTCGCGCTTGGCGCCGATCATCTCGACCCCGAACTTTTCCAGCACGCCCATCTCCTCCAGCGCCAGGCTGGTGTTCAGGCCGGTCTGACCGCCCATCGTCGGCAACAGCGCGTCGGGGCGTTCCTTCTCGATGATCTTGGCCACGATCTCGGGGGTGATCGGTTCGATATAGGTGGCGTCGGCGAGCCCCGGGTCGGTCATGATCGTCGCGGGGTTCGAGTTCACCAGCACGACGCGGTAGCCGTCCTCGCGGAGGGCCTTGCACGCCTGCGTGCCGGAGTAGTCGAACTCGCAGGCCTGGCCGATGACGATCGGCCCGGCGCCGATGATGAGGATGCTCTGGAGGTCGGTGCGCTTAGGCATGGGTGGTCTCGGCGTGCTGGGCCATCAGCGCGGTGAAGCGGTCGAAGAGGTAGGCGATGTCGTGCGGCCCGGGGCTGGCCTC
>SBFT01000095.1 GCA_006227805.1 Paracoccaceae bacterium | reverse complement strand
TCCATGTTGGTGGATTTCAGGATTTCGAGCAGGTCCTTCTTGCCCTTCTTGCGCAGTTCCTGCTCGAGCACGGGGGCATTGTCGAAGTAATCCTCCAGCGCGCCCTTCCCGCGCGAGGTCACGAAGATGAATTCCTTGATACCTGCCGCGCGCGCCTCGTCGATGGCGTACTGGATCAGCGGCCGGTCGACCAGGGTCATGATTTCCTTCGGAACAGACTTGGTCGCCGGAAGGAACCGCGTTCCCAGCCCTGCAACGGGGAAAATGGCCTTGGTGACGCGTCTCTTCATTCTCGAACCCTCACTGGAACAGGGATCACCCTGTTACCTCTAATCTTGTTTGTTGACCCTGTCTGCAGGCGTGGCACCAGCTCTACATCACTCTTGAGGAGGGCTAAAGCAAAGCGGTTAATCCAAGGATAACGTGACAATGAGGCGAATTTGGCGCTCAATTTGGGAAAATCAGCGCAAATTCGCCTGCAATGTGCTTTCCCGGTCGATCCTGGCGCGGAAGGACCAGGGCCTGACCAGGGGATCGCTGCGCAGACTGCGGCCGAACAGGCCGCCCGTCTGCTCCCAATAGCCCGCCGCGGTGAACCGGAAGGTGTGAAACAGCGCGCTGGGCGACAGCAGCGTCAGCGTCACGATCCGCCCCGACCGGACCGCGTCACGCGCCTCCTCGCGCAGGCGCGCCGCCTGCCAGCTGCGCCCCGCCAGCGCCAGGCCGGGGCGCGACGGCTCGGACGGAAAGGGCAGGAACGTCGCCTCGGGCGGACCGAGCGGCGCCAGATCCGACCGGGGCCGCGCCTGACCCTCGGCGAAACCGTAGGCCAGTTGCGTCATCAGCCGCCGGACGTCGCGCGGCTCGATCGCGCCGCTGACCATGTGACGCAGCGCGCGCGCCCTTTCCCCGGCACGAATGTCGCGCCAGCGGCGGGTGCGCAGCGCCTCGGGGCAGTGGCGCGACAGGAACACTGCCCAGCTTGCCCCGATCTGGGTCAGGTCCCGCGGCACCCGGTCCGCCCGGCGCTGCGCATTGGCGGCAAAACCGTGATGCACCACGGCATCGGGCAGGATCGCGGTCCGCGCGCCCGCAGCCGCCAGCCGCAGGTTCAGGTCCGTCTCGTCCAGGAAATAGCGGTAGGCCGGATCGAAGCCGCCCGCGCGCGCCAGCACCGCGCGCCGGAAGGCCATGTTGGTGCCTTCCGTCCTGACCGCCCGGCCCGGCGGCGGCGTCAGGACGACCGCGCCGCCGATCCCCTCCAGCGGCCGCGTCACGCCCTGCGCGTCGACCGATTGCGCGCGCCATTGCCAGGAAAAGCCGTTGCGCCCCTTCACGAAACCCGCCGCCACATCGACCGTGGCGTCGGCGAAGGCCCGCATGATCCGCGCCGCCCAGGGCGGTTCGGGCACCGCATCGTCGTCGATGAAGGCAACGACCCCGCCCGCCGCCTGCGCGATCCCGAGGTTGCGCGCGGCCGAGATATTGGCCTCGTCGAAGGCCACCGCCTTCACGTGATCCGCCAGCGGCCATTGCCGGAGAAGCGTCATCCCCCCCGGATCGGCGACCACGACCACTTCGAACGGCGCGAAACGCAACTGGGAAATCGCTGTCAGACAGCGCATCAGCGCCTGCGGACGGCCCCGGCTGACAACGACGATGCTCAGGCCCTCGGGCGTCACGGCAATCCCATGTCCGCCATCATCGCCTCGATGCGGGGCACGTCCTCGGGGTTGTTCAACTCCCAGAACTGCCGCCCGCGCGCCTCGACCTCGACGCAGAGGACACGCCGCCCGTTCTCCATGAAGCGCAGCTGCTCCAGCCCTTCCAGCCCTTCCAGCGGCCCGACCGGCCAGCCGGGATAGGCGGCCAGCGCGTCAGGGCGATAGGCATAGACGCCGACATGGTGGAATACCGGCGTCGGCTCGGCGGCGGCATAGGCCTTCGAGGTGAAGGGGATCACCTCCTTCGAGAAATACATGGCCTGGTGCGCCCGGTCGAACACCGCCGTCGTCCCGCCCACGCGCCCGGCACGCCGGTCCGCCAGAAAGCCGTTCAGCGCCGCCCCGTCGCAACGCAGCACCGGCGTGGCCACCTGCGCCTCGGGCGCCGCGCGCAGACCCTCGATCAGCGCCTCGACGAACCAGGGTGGCGTCAGGGGCGCATCGCCCTGCAGGTTCACCACGATGTCGAAACCGCCGCCCAGCGCGACATGCGCCTGCGCGCAGCGTTCGGTCCCGTTCTGGCAGGCGGGCGAGGTCATGACCACTTCGGCGCCGAAGCCCTCGGCCGCCTCGCGGATACGCGCGTCATCGGTGGCCACCACCACCCGCTCCACCCCCCGCACGTCCATTGCCGCGCGCCAGGACCGCTCGATCAGCGTCCGGATCGTGCCGTCGGCCCCCCTCAGCGCCACCAGCGGCTTTCCGGGATAGCGCGTGCTGGCATAGCGGGCGGGAATGGCGATCAGGACCGGCATCAGAGGCTCCGCAGCAGGACGCCCGGCGCATGGGCGATGAAGAAGGGGTTCTCGTAGCCCGGCTTGCCATAGGTCAGGGGCTTGTGATCGTCGAGGCGCACCACCTGTCCGCCCGCGCCTGCCAGGACCGCATGGCCCGCGGCGGTGTCCCATTCCATCGTCCGGCCCAGCCGCGGATAGAGATCGGCCTCGCCCGTCGCCACCAGGCAGAACTTCAGCGACGACCCCGCGCTGGTCATGTCGCGCACCGCATAGGCGGCGATGTAATCGTCGGTGGCCTGGTCGCGATGCGATTTCGACGCCACCACCATCAGCCCGCGATTGTCCGGAAACCCGACCGAGATCGGCGTCACGGGTCCGGCGCGGCCCGGATCCAGATCGCCCGTCTCCTCGACCGATTGCCCATCGGGCAGGGTGTAGAACATGCGGCCCTTCGCGGGCGCATAGACCACGCCGCGCGTCGGCACGCCGTCTTCGACCAGCGCGATGTTCACCGTGAAATCACCACGGCGCTGGATGAATTCCTTGGTGCCGTCCAGCGGATCGACGATCAGGAACGTGTCGCCGGTCTGGGCGTGGCTGGCGGCCTGTTCCTCGGTCACCAGCATCAGGTCGGGGAAGGCCTCGCGCAGGCCGGCCGAGATCAGGGCGTCGGCGGCCTCGTCCGCTTCGGTCACGGGGCTGGCGTCGGACTTGCTGCGCACCTCGAAATCGGGGGCGTCATAGACCTGCAGGATCACGCGGCCCGCCTCGATCGCCAGCCTGCGCATCACCGGCACCAGAGCCTCGTAGGACATGTCTCGCCACCGCCTTTCGGGTTTCGTTGCCTAAATTCCCGCTCCACCTTATGCTGCGCGGGTAACGGAACGGCAAGAATTCCGTCGCATTGATCAGGCAGTCCCGAAGGGTCAGCGCCCATGTTCGAACAGGTCCGCCGCCGGAACCGGCTCAGCGTCGCGATGCAGATGCTGGAGGTGATGTATCATTCCGTGGTGCGCGACGTCCGCAAGCAGCATGGCAACGCCTTCCTGGCGCTGGCGGTGAACATGCTCCAGATCGTCGTCTTCGTCGCCGTCTTCTACGTCATGTTCTCGCTTCTGGGCCTGCGCGGCGCGGGCGGCATCCGCGGCGATTTCCTCCTGTTCCTGATGACCGGCGTCTTTCTCTACATGACCAACGTCAAGTCGCTGGGCGCGATCATGGCGGCCGACGGCGCGACCAGCCCGATGATGCAGCACGCGCCGATGAACACGATCGTCTCGATCGGGGCGGCGGCGCTGGGCGCGCTCTACATCCAGACGCTGACGCTGCTGATCATCCTCTTCGGCTATCACGTCGCCATCACGCCGCTCGAGATCGAGGATTGGGGCGGCGCCTTCCTGATGTTCCTGCTGGCCTGGTTCTCGGGCTGCGCGCTGGGCCTGAACCTTCTGGCGCTGGAACCGTGGTTCCCGACGTTCACCAAGATGGTGGCGCTGATCTACCGGCGGGCCAACATGATCGCTTCGGGCAAGATGTTCGTCGCCAACGCGCTGCCGGGCTACATGCTGGTCATGTTCGACTGGAACCCGCTGTTCCACATCATCGACCAGTCGCGCGGCTATGCCTTCATCAACTACTTTCCGCGCTATACCAGCTGGGAATATCCCCTGATCGTCAGTTGCTGCTTCATCGTTCTGGGGCTGATGGGCGAATTCTTCACGCGCCGGCATGTCTCGCTCAGCTGGTTCGCGAAACGCTAGCGCTCAGTCCACCACCCGCAGCGTCAGGTTCAGCCGCCCGCCCTTCGGCAACAGGCGCGAGGATCCGAACCGGATGCGGTCGATCCCGTGATGGGTCAGCCGCGCCTCGCCCCCCATCACCACCACGTCGCCGGAGTTCAGCCAGACGCTTTCCGTCCTGCCGCCACGCGTCAGGTTCCCGATCCGCAGCAAGCCGTCATCGCCCAGCGAGACCGACACGACGGGCCAGGAGAAATCCGCCTCGTCCCGGTCCTGATGCATCCCCATCCGGGCCCCCTCTCCGTAATGGTTGATCAGGCAGCAATCGGGCAGCCGGTCGCCCGGCACCAGCGCGCGCCAGATCGCCAGCGCGCTCGCGGGGATCGCGGGCCATGCCACGCCCGAGGGGTGGCGCTCGACATAGCGATAGCCCTTCGCGTCGGAATACCAGCCGTAACGCCCGGCCGATGTCATGCGCACGCTCATCGGACGGCCCATCGGGGTGTCGGGCCGGAAGAAGGGCGCGGCCCGCGCAACCTGGCGCAGATCGGCCAGCAGCGCGCGCTGCGCCGCCTCGTCCAGCCAGCCCTTGCGGATGTCGAAGCCACGCAGGCTCATGCGCATCGCGCGATCCCCTTTGCTGCGCCGCACCCCGCCTTGCGGTGCCTTGAAAATACCGCGAAGATTCACCGTATCCGCCGCGCATGGGCGGTTGCAGGGCGTTTTCACGCTCCTTATATACGCCGGGACGCGGGGGAAAGCCTCCCGCAGAAATCGTGGCCCCGACGCCGCAACGGGTCGGGGTTCCGGGTAATCGCCTTGAATTGAAGAGGGATCGAAAACATGGCCAAAGTCATCGGTATCGACCTTGGGACCACCAACAGCTGCGTCGCCATCATGGACGGCGCCCAGCCCAAGGTCATCGAGAACAGCGAAGGGGCGCGCACCACGCCGTCCATCGTCGCCTTCACGGAAAACGAACGCCTGGTGGGCCAGCCGGCCAAGCGCCAGGCCGTCACCAACCCCGACAACACCATCTTCGGCGTCAAGCGCCTGATCGGTCGCCGCTACGACGACGATCACCTGGCCAAGGACAAGAAGAACCTGCCCTACACCGTCATCGACGGTGGCAACGGCGACGCCTGGGTGCAGTCGCGCGGCGAGAAGTATTCGCCCAGCCAGATTTCCGCCTTCATCCTGCAGAAGATGAAGGAAACCGCCGAAAGCTACCTGGGCGAAGAGGTGAACCAGGCCGTCATCACGGTCCCCGCCTATTTCAACGACGCCCAGCGCCAGGCCACCAAGGACGCCGGCAAGATCGCGGGCCTCGAAGTGCTGCGGATCATCAACGAACCCACCGCGGCCGCGCTGGCCTATGGCCTCGACAAGACCAAGTCGCACACGATCGCGGTCTATGACCTGGGCGGCGGCACCTTCGACGTCACCATCCTGGAAATCGACGACGGCCTGTTCGAGGTCAAGTCGACCAACGGCGACACCTTCCTGGGTGGCGAAGACTTCGACATGCGGATCGTCAACTACCTGGCGGACGAGTTCAAGAAAGAGCATGGCGTCGACCTGACCAAGGACAAGATGGCGCTGCAACGCCTGAAGGAAGCCTCGGAAAAGGCCAAGATCGAGCTCTCGTCCTCCAGCCAGACCGAGATCAACCAGCCGTTCATCTCGATGGACAAGACCACCGGGCAGCCGCTGCACCTGGTCATGAAACTGACCCGCGCCAAGCTGGAAAGCCTGGTGGGCGACCTGATCAAGAAGTCGATCGACCCCTGCAAGGCCGCGCTGAAGGATGCGGGCCTGACCGCGGCGGACGTGGACGAGGTGGTTCTCGTCGGCGGCATGACTCGCATGCCCAAGGTCGTCGAGGAAGTGACCAAGTTCTTCGGCAAGGAACCCCACAAGGGCGTCAACCCCGATGAGGTCGTGGCCATGGGCGCCGCCATCCAGGCCGGCGTCCTGCAGGGCGACGTCAAGGACGTGGTCCTTCTGGACGTGACGCCCCTGTCGCTGGGGATCGAGACCCTGGGCGGCGTCTTCACCCGCCTGATCGACCGCAACACCACGATCCCCACGAAGAAGAGCCAGATCTTCTCGACCGCCGAAGACAACCAGAACGCGGTGACGATCCGGGTCTTCCAGGGCGAACGCGAAATGGCGGCCGACAACAAGATGCTGGGCCAGTTCAACCTGGAAAACATTCCGCCCGCACCGCGCGGCATGCCCCAGATCGAGGTGACCTTCGACATCGACGCCAACGGCATCGTCAGTGTCGGCGCCAAGGACAAGGGCACCGGCAAGGAGCAGAAGATCACGATCCAGGCCTCGGGCGGTCTTTCGGACGAGGATATCGAGAAGATGGTCAAGGACGCCGAGGAGAACGCCGAGGCCGACAAGGCCCGCCGCTCGCTCGTCGAAGCCAAGAACCAGGCCGAAAGCCTGATCCATTCGACCGAGAAGTCGCTGGAAGAACATGGCGACAAGGTGGACCCCACCACGGTCGAGGCGATCGAGCTGGCCATCGCCGCGCTGAAGGACGATCTCGAGAAGAAGGACATCAGCGCCGACAAGATCCGCGCCGGTATCCAGAACGTCACCGAAGCGGCGATGAAACTGGGCGAGGCGATCTACAAGGCCAGCCAGGAAGAGGCTGACGGCGAACCCCGCGCCGCCGACCGCGCCCAGGACGACGACATCGTCGATGCCGACTTCGAAGACCTGGACAATGACAAGCGTGCATAAGGCGCGCCACTGATCGGAAAGAACGCGGGCCGGTCCGAATTCCGGGCCGGCCCGCGGCGTTCCGGTCGAAGGGACGACAGCGATGGCAAAACGCGATTATTATGACGTTCTGGGCGTGACACGCGGTGCCTCGGCCGAGGACATCAAGAAGGCCTATCGCCAGAAGGCGAAGGAGCTTCACCCCGACCGGAACAAGGACAAACCCGAAGCCGAAGCCCAGTTCAAGGAAGCGAACGAAGCCTACGAAGTTCTGAAGGACGCCGACA
>SBFT01000029.1 GCA_006227805.1 Paracoccaceae bacterium | reverse complement strand
TCTGGCGCGCGGCGCTGGTGCTCGGCGAGGACCTGCGCATCTGGGACATGGGTGCGGACGGTGCCCTTGGCCCGCCGCGCAGCCTGCCTGCCCCGGACCTGTCCCGCCTCCCCGGCCCGGTGATCGCCGCGGGCCTCGACATCGCGCCAAGGCCCGTGCCCTGCCCTCCGCTGGCGCCCACGACCCATGTGCCCGGCGTCCCCGGGGTCGCGGCCATTCCCCCCTTGTCGCAGGCCGATCCCGCCGCCCTGTCACGCGGCGCGGAAGTGGCGCTGGCGGGATATCTGGCGCTGCATCCGCGCTGGGACGGCGTGATCCTGGTCTGCGGGCCCGAGACGCTCTGGGCGCATTGCTCGGCGGGCGAGGTCGTCAGCTTCGTGACATTCCTGACGCCGCAGCTCTGCGCTGCGCTGGGGGTCGGCTCCACCCCGGGCGAGGCCTTCGACGCGGCCCTGTCGCAAACCCTGTCGCGCCCTGAGGCCCTGGCCAGGCATCTGGCCAGCGCCAGGGCGGCCGGGACCGGACAGGAGGCCGCGCACCTGATCGGGGCCGAGATCGCCGCCGCGAAACCCTACTGGCTGGGCCAGGACGTGGTCATCCTGGGCGACGACACGGGCGCCTATGCGGCGGCCTTGGCCGCGCAGGGCGTGGCCGCGCGGGCGGGCGATCTGGACCGGGCGCGGCTGAGAGGCTTCGGGCTTGTGTGGGACGACCTGACCCAGCCCCCTTCCTCTCGCTGAAAATATCCCCGCCGGAGGCTGATTTTTCGCAGAAAAATCAATCCTTTTCCAGCTGATCGGCAAAGGCCTCGAGAAGCCTGTGCTTGAGGATCTTTCCGGTCGGCGCGGCGGGCAATTGCGTGGCCAGGATGATCCGCTCGGGCCGCTTGTAGCCCGCCAGCCGGTCCGCGACGAAGGCGCGGAGGTCGCCCGGCGTCAGGTCGCAACCCGGGGCGACCTGCACGAAGGCCAGGACCTTCTCGTCGCCCTCCTCGATCCGGCCGATCACCGCCGACTGGATCACCTGCGGGTGGTCGTTCAGCGCCGCCTCGACTTCCGGGGGATAGACGTTGAATCCGCCGTGGATGATCAGCTCCTTCGACCGGCCCAGGATATGCAGGCGGCCCCTGTCGTCGATCCGGCCCAGATCGCCGGTGCGCAGCCAGCCATCGGGCGAGAGCGCCGCAGCCGTGGCCTCGGCGTTGCGGAAATAGCCCTTCATGATGTTCGGGCCGCGCACCACGACCTCGCCCGCGCCGTCGCCGCCGCCGGGGACGGTCTCGTCGATGCGCAGATCGACCCCGGGCAGCGCCGGTCCGGTCGAGATGTCGGGATCGCCCGGTGCGCTTTGCGTGATCGACACGCCCGCCGTGGTCTCGGTCATGCCATAGCCGTTCTGGAGCGCCACGCCATAGAAGCTTTCGGCCTTGCGCTTCCAGGTCGGATCCAGCGGCGCCGCGCCCGAGGAGACATAGCGCAGGGTCTGCCCGGGCAGGCGGTCAAGGCCCTGTTCGGCGGTGTATTGCATCAGGAGCGCATGCATCTGCGGCACGGCGGACAGAAGCGTGACGCCTTCGGTCAGCGCGGCATAAAGCTTCGCCGCGGAAAACCGCGGCTCGAGGCGGATGCGCGCGCCCGCCACGGCGGCCGCGGTGACGATCGAGGCCAGACCGAAGACATGGGTGATGGGCAGGACGCCGTAGATCACGTCATCGGGCGAAATGCCCCGGAGACCGGCCGAGGCTGTGCCGCCGAAGATCAGGTTGGCATGGGTCAGCATCACGCCTTTCGGCGTGCCCGTGGTGCCGGTGGTGTAGAGGACGACGGCGACATCGCCCACGCCTTCGGGATCGCTGGCGCAGGCGGTCATGTGGAGCGTTCCGAACCGGCCTTTGACCGGTGCCGCGCGCAGGCGGGCGGCATGGGCGGCGGCGTCGGGGGAAACGGCGGCGGTCGCCAGGATGGCGGCGGGGGTTGCGTGCGCGATGACGCGGTCCACTTCTGCGGCGGTCTGGCGGGCATTGACCGGGATCGCCGCCGCGCCGAGGCGTGTTGCGGCATAAAGTGCCGCGACCGCCGCGTTGCAGTTCTCGGCCAGGACCAGCACGCGGTCGCCGCGCGCGACGCCCGCGTGCGCCAGCACCTGCGCGAGGTCTTCCGACGCGGCCTTCAGGTCCGCCCAGGTCCAATCCGCCCCGGTGGTGTCCGAAAGGGCCGCGGCATCGGGGCGCAAGGCCGCCTGCGCATCGGGCAGGTCATGCCAGAGCGCGGTCATTCCGCGGCCTCGCGCCGCCGGACGCCGTCGAGCCGACCCAGCGCGGCCAGCGCCTCGGCCTCGAAGCGCGCCAGGATATCGGCCATGGGTTCGATCCGGTCGGTCAGGCCCAGCGCGTGGCCCGCAGACAGCATGCCGCGCGACATGTCGCCCGTGCGATAGGCTTCGCGCCCGATCCTGCCGGAGACAAGGGGCAGCAGGTCCCCGATGGTCACATCGGGGTTCTCGCGTTCGATCCGGGCGACTTCCGCCGTCGTCTCGTTCGCCAGTGTGCGGATGGTGTTGCGGACGCTGCTCATGGTCAGCACGGTGTCGCGTTCGGTCGCATCGACCAGCGCCTGCTTGTAGGCGGGATGGGCGTTCAGCTCGGTCGCCACCAGCAGCCGCGTGCCCATGACGACGCCCGCGGCGCCCATGGCCAGCGCGGCGACAAGCTGGCTGCCATGGCCGACGCCGCCGCCGATCAGGAAGGGAATCTCCAGGTCGCGCCCGGCCATCGCGGCATTGACGAAGGACCCGATCATGTCCATTCCCGGATGGCCGCCGCATTCGGCGCCCACGATCGCCACCATGTCGACGCCCACGGCCTGGGCCTTCAGCGCATAGCGCACGGCGGGGACCTTGTGGATCACGGTCAGGCCGAGGGATTTCAGCAGGTCCATGTAGGGTTCGGGATTGCGGCCCGAGGTCTCGATCACCGTCACGCCTTCACCGGCGATCAGGCGGAAGATCTCCTCGGTCTTCTCACCCGGCACGAGTTTCGGCAGCATCGAGACATTGACGCCGAAGGGCAGCGACCCGCAGGCGCGGCGGGCCTTCGCGATCTCGGCGCGCAGGTCGGCGGTCTCGGCATGGCTGGCTGCGGTGATGAAGCCCATGATGCCCGACCGCGCGGCGGCGGTGACGTAATCGGCGTCGGCCAGCCATTGCAGCCCGCCCGCCAGCACTGGCAGGCGCAGCGCGAAGGCGCGCGTCAGCGCGGTATCCCAGGCGGGGGTCATCCGCCGAACCGGGGCGGGCGCTTTTCCAGGAAGGCGGCGATGCCCTCGGCCGCCTCGTGGCCCCCGGCTGCGGCGGCCATGTGATCGCGTTCGGCGTCGAGCTGGTGCGCCTCGGTCGCCTCGAAGGCCTGGGCGACCAGCCGCCGGATCGCGCCTTGCGCCCCGCGCGGGCCCTGGGCCAGCGCATCGGCGAGGCGCATCGCCTCCGCTTCCGCCGTGCCGGGCGCCACGACCGTGTTGACCGCGCCCAGCGCGAACAGGCGCTCGGCGGTGACGGGACGGGCCAGCAGGCACATCTCCATCGCCAGCTGGCGCGGGATCATGCGCGCCAGCGCCGAGGTCAGCCCCGCATCCGGCACCAGCCCCGCCTTGACGTAAGCCGCGGTGAACTTCGCCCCTTCCGCCGCGACGATCAGATCGCAGGCGAAGGCGAGCGAGGCGCCGGCCCCCGCCGCGCCCCCTTCGACGGCGGCGATCACCGGCACCGGGCAGGCGCGGATGCCGCGCACGAGGTCGTGCAGGTCGTCGACCTTCGCGCGGCGTTCGGGTTCCGACAGCTTGCGCCGGTCGATCAGCACGTTCATGTCGCCGCCCGCGCAGAAGAACCCGCCTTCGGACGTCAGGATCACCGCGCGGATGCGGTCGTCGCCCGCACCCTTCAGCGCGTCGCCGATCGCGGCATAGAGGTCGGGCGACAACGCGCCGCGCCGTGTGGCGTTCATGTTGACGACGACCAGGCGGTCGCCCCGGTCATCGACGCGCGCCAGGGTCATGTCGTGCCTCCCACGGGTTTGAAGACGCCGCTCGCGCGCGCGATCAGGGTGCCGGTGTCATCCCGCATCTCGGCATCGGCGTAATGGATCTTGCGCCCGCCGCCGACGCGGCGGCCCGTCGTGGTGACGCGCGCGCCCTCGCGGCCCGCCGCGACGTATTGGGTGGTCAGCGTCACGGTGACCAGCGGCGCATCGGCGTCGGGGCGCAGGTGGCGCGACACCGCGAAACCCGCCGCCGCGTCCAGCATCATCGCGATGATCCCGCCATGGAGCGAGCGGCCCCGGTTCAGGTGCTTCTCGGCCACGTCCAGCGTGACGCGCACCGTTCCATCGGCGGGCGTCAGGTCGATGTCATAGCCCACAAGGTCCTGCGCGCCGCTGCCGGGGGCCGCGCTGTCACGCGGCGGAGAGATCGATGAAGCGTTCAAGGTGGTAATCCGTGTCGCCGAAGCGGTGATCCGTCATCACGATGCGCTTGGCGATATGGGCCAGTTCGTATTCCTGCGTCATCGCGATGCCGCCATGCATCTGGATCGATTCCTCGGCCACGAGGCGCCCCACGCGGCCGATCAGGTGGCGCGCGGCGGCGATGTGGCGGTCGCGGCTCCGGGCGTCGTCGGCCAGGTGACCGGCGGCGAAGATCACGGCGGACCGCGCCTGCTCCAGTTCGATCAGCATGTCGGCGACGCGGTGCTGCAGCGCCTGGAAGGTGCCGATGGGGCGGCCGAATTGCTGGCGCGTGCCCAGGTAGTCGATCGTCAGTTTCACCGCGCTCTGCATCGCGCCCAGCGCCTCCGCCGCAAGCGCCACATGGGCCAGCGCCAGAACGTCGGACAGGAGGCCCCAGCCCTGCCCCGCGTCGCCCAGCCGGGCCGAGGCAGGCAGGCGCACGTCGTCGAGCGTGACTTCCGCCGCGCGCCCGCCCGAAAGCATCGGATAACCCCGCAAGGCAAGGCCCGGCGCATCCGTGGGCACCAGCACCAGCGAGATGCCGTCCGGGTCCGCCACGCCGCCGCTTTCGCGGGCGCTGACGATCAGGTGGCCCGCGGCCTCGGCATTCACGACCACCGCCTTGCGGCCCGAGATCACGATGTCGCCCCCGTCAGCGGCCAGGCGCGTTTCCACATGGGTCAGGTCATAGCGGCTGACCGGTTCGCCATGGGCCAGCGCCAGATGCGCCGCCCCGCCGATCACGTCCTCGACCATCCCCTCATGGCCGCAGGCGGCCAGCAGCCGACCGCCCAGGATCGCGGTATCTAGGACCGGTTCCACGACACCCGCGCGGCCCAGTTCCTCGAACACCACGGCGATGTCGAAGCCCGCGCCGCCGAAGCCGCCCTGATCCTCGGTGAACAAGGCACCCAGCACGCCCAGTTCGGCCAGCTGTGCCCAGATTTCGGGGCTGAAGCCTTCGTCGCTGTCGAGGATGCGGTTCCTCGCCTCGGTCGTGTAGCGGTCGCGCAGGAAACGCCGCAGCGTGTCCTGCAGCATCTGGCGCTCTTCGGTCAGATCGAAGTTCATCCCCGGCCCCCCGTCATCAGCGTCTTGGCGATGATGTTGCGCTGCACCTCGTTCGAGCCGCCGAAGATCGAGAGCTTGCGATAGTTGAAATACTGCGCCGCGAGCGGGCCTGCATAGTCCGGCCCGACGGGATCGTTGTCGCCTTCCACGCTTTCGGACGGAAACGGCATCGCGTAGGGGCCGACCGCGCGGCGGGCGAGGTCGTTGATCTCCTGCCGGATGACGGTGCCCTTGACCTTCAGCATCGAGGCCTCGATCCCCGGCGCGCCGCCGGCCGCCGCCTTCGACACGATGCGCAGGTTCGACGTCGCCAGCGCCATCAGGTCGATTTCCACCCGCGCCAGCCGCGCCGCGAAATGCGGATTCTCGATCAGGGGACGCCCGTTCGCGCGTTCGGCCCGCGCGATGCGCTTGACCTGTTCCAGTCCGGCCTGGCTGAAGCCCACGCCCGCGATGTTGGTGCGTTCATGGGTCAGGAGATACTTGGCATAGGTCCAGCCCTTGTTCTCCTCTCCGACCAGGTTCGCGACGGGGACCTTCACGTCGGTGAACCAGACCTCGTTCACCTCGTGCGTGCCATCCAGAAGGATGATGGGGCGCACCTCGATGCCCGGCGTGTTCATGTCGATCAGAAGGAAGGAAATCCCCTCCTGCTGCTTGGCCGCCGGATCGGTGCGCACCAGGCAGAAGATCCAGTTCGCGTATTGGCCCAGCGTCGTCCAGGTCTTCTGGCCGTTGACGATGTAATGGTCGCCGTGGCGTTCCGCCTTCGTCTTCAGCGACGCAAGATCCGATCCCGCGCCCGGCTCCGAATAGCCTTGGCACCACCAGTGTTCGCCGCTGAGGATGCGGGGCAGGTAATGGTCCTGCTGCGCCTTCGATCCGAACTTCATCAGCACCGGCGCCAGCATCGACAGGCCGAAGGGCACGATGCGGGGGGCGTTGGCGCGGGCGGCTTCCTCCTCGAAGATGTGGCGCTGGACGGCGTTCCATTCGGCGCCGCCGAACGCCTTGGGCCAGTTCTGCGCCAGCCAGCCGCGCGCGTTCAGGATCGCGTGCCACTGCTCCATGTCGGCCTTGGACAGGTGATCATGGCCCCGGGCGACCTTGGCGGCCATGTCCTTGGGCAGGGACGTTTCGAGGAATTCGCGCACTTCCGCGCGGAAGGCCTGTTCCTCGGGGGAATAGCTCAGGTCCATTTCGCTCCCCTTCAGCTGTAGATCTCGAAGAGGCCCGCCGCCCCCATGCCGCCGCCGATGCACATGGTGACCACGCCCAGTTTCGCGCCCCTCCGGCGGCCTTCCAGCAGGATATGCCCGGTCATCCGCGCGCCGGTCATCCCGAAGGGATGGCCGATGGCGATCGAGCCGCCGTTGACGTTGTATTTCTCGGGGTCGATGCCCAGCCGGTCGCGGCAATAGAGCGCCTGCGAGGCGAAGGCCTCGTTCAGTTCCCAGAGGTCGATATCGTCGATCTTGAGCCCGTGGCGTTCCAGCAGGCGCGGCACGGCGAAGACCGGGCCGATGCCCATCTCGTCAGGCTCGCAGCCCGCGACGGCAAAGCCCTTGAAGGCGCCCAGGGGTTCCAGCCCGCGCCGTTCGGCCTCGCGCGCGTCCATGACCACGACCGCCGCCGCCCCGTCCGAGAGTTGCGAGGCATTGCCGGCGGTGACGAACCCACCCTCGCGCACGGTGGGCAGGCCAGCCAGACCCTCGATCGTGGTTTCGGGGCGGTTGCATTCATCGGCGGT
>SBFT01000078.1 GCA_006227805.1 Paracoccaceae bacterium | reverse complement strand
GGAGGAAGCACATGAAATTCACCAAAATCGCGGCGCTGGCCGCCGTCAGCCTGTCCCTTGTCGCGGGCGCGGCGCAGGCCGAAACCCGCATCACCTACAAGTCCGCCAAGGCCGAGACGTCCTATTACCAGATGGGCGTGCAGATCGCCGAGGCGATGAAGGCCGGATCGGGCGGCGCGATCATCGTCACCGTCGAGGAAAGCCAGGGCTCGGTCCAGAACGTGATGGAAGTGAAGGCGCGCGGCGCGGATTACGTGTTCACCACGCCTCCGGGACTTGTGGGCGCGGCGCAGAAGGCCACCGGGCCCTTCGCCGACAAGGGCGATCCCGCCTTCGACGAGATCCGCGCCCTGTTCCCGATCCCGTCCCTGACCATGCACTTCGTCGTGCGCGCCGACAGCGGCATCGAGAGCTTTGCCGATCTCGAAGGCAAGACCATCCTTCTGGGCAAGGGCACCTTCAGCGCGACGGAAGGCGAGAAGTATCTCCAGCTCTTCGGGCTGGAAGGCAAGGTGACGCTGGCCGACGTGGAATTGTCGAACGCGGTGCCCGCGCTGAAGAACGGCCAGATCGACGGGTTCGTGACCGCCGGGTCCTTCCCGGCGCCGAACGTGATCGAGGCCGCCGCCTCGATGGGCGTCAAGGTGCTGTCGCTGAACGACGAGCAGATCGCCGCCACCAAGCGGTCGCGCCTCGTGATCCCGGCGGGGACATATGCGGGCCAGGATGCGGACATCACCACGACCTCGCTGTCGGTTGGGGCCTTCACCACCACCCAGATGGACGAGGAAACCGCCTATCAGCTGACCCGGACCTTCTGGGAAGGCAAGGCGTCGATGGGCGCGGCCGCGCCCTGGTGGAACGGTGTGGATGCCGGTCTGATGGGCGAGATCAACGTCAGGTTCCATCCCGGCGCGATCCGCTATTACAAGGAAGCGGGCATCGCCCTGAACGACGCGCAGATGTAAGCGCGCCAGCGCCACACATGGCCGGGCGCACCCGCGCCCGGCCCTTTTCATGGCCGTCCGATGCTGCACGACGATCTTCCCATCCGGTTCAAACCGCTCTGGCTGCTGCTGGCGGCCGTGTCGGTCGCGTTCCATATCGGGCTGATCTTCTGGGGGCTGGTGCCGAACCTGGTCAGTCGGCCGCTGCACATGACGCTGGTGCTGCCCTGGATCTTCGTCTTCGCCGCGCGCACGCGATGGCAATTGTGGTCGGGCATGGTCTTCGCGGCCCTCGGGATGGCGGCGTCGCTCTGGGTGGCGGTCAGCCATGACCGTCTGAGCGATCAGTACGGGTTCCTCGAAAACGGGTTCCAGATCGGGGTCGCCGTCGTCCTTCTGGTCTGCGTGATCGAGGCCGCGCGCCGCGCCATCGGCTGGCCCCTGCCCATCGTCGCGATCCTCGCGCTGGCCTATGCCTTCTTCGGCGATCACATCCCCGGCCAGTTCGGCCATTCCGGCACGCCGCTGAAAAGCTTTCTCGGCACGCTGACCATCGCCGAGGGCGGCATCTGGGGCAGCCTGACCGCGGTCTCGGTGGGGGTGGTCGCGATCTTCGTGATCTTCGGCGCTGTCCTCAACGCAGGCGAGGCGGGGCAGGGCTTCATGAACGTGGCCGCCGCCGCGGCGGGGCGGCTGACGGGGGGCGCGGCAAAGGTCTCGGTCATCTCCTCGGCGCTCTTCGGGTCGATCTCGGGCTCGGCCTCGGCCAACGTGGCCTCGACCGGGGCCATCACGCTGCCTGCGATGACGAAGCTCGGCTATCCCAGACGCCTTGCCGGCGCGGTCGAGGCGGTGGCCTCCTCGGGCGGGCAGATCATGCCGCCCCTGATGGGGGCGGGGGCCTTCGTCATGGTGGAACTGACGGGCGTTCCCTACACCGGTATCATGGCCGCGGCGATCCTGCCCGCGATCCTCTATTTCCTGGCGGTCTGGGTCGGCATCAACGCCTATGCGCGGCACACGGACCTGCCGGGGCTCGACCGCGACGCCCGGCCCGGCTGGCGCGATGTGGCCATCACCTCGGCCTTCTTCCTGGTGCCGTTCGGGGTTCTGCTCTGGGGGATGTTCGGCCTGAAGGTGACGCCGCAATACGCCGCCTGCCTTGCCATCCTCGCGGGCGCGATGCTGCTGTTCACCGACCGCAGGCTGGGCTTCGACCTGCGCGCGACCTGGGGCCGGTTCGAGACCGCGCTTCTGACCGCGGCGCGGCAGATCGCGCTGATCGCGTCGATCATCCTCTGCGCCTCCATCGTCATCGGGGTTCTGTCGGTCACCGGGCTGGGGGTGAAGATCACCTCGCTGATCCTGTCGGGGGCAGGGGGGATGCTCTGGCCCGCGCTTCTTCTGACCGCCATCGCCTGTCTTGTCCTCGGGATGGAGGTTCCGACCACCGCGGCCTACGTGATCTGCGTCTCGGTCGCGGGGCCCGCGCTGATCCAACTGGGGCTGGAACCCCTCCAGGCGCATCTCTTCGTCTTCTGGTATGCGCTTCTGTCGACGATCACGCCACCGGTCTGCGGCGCCGTCTTCATCGCCGCGGGCATGGTGCGCGAGGATTGGCTGCGCGTGGCGCTGACGGCGATGGCGCTGGGCGTCGGCCTCTACATCATTCCGCTGGGCATGATCGCGAACCCCGACGTGATCCGCGTCGCCACCGAACCGGGCGGGGCGGCCTGGGCCTTCCTGCGCATCGCGGCCGGGCTGACGGCGATCTCCTACGGGCTGATCGGCGTTCGGGGGCTTCTGCCCCGTCTGGGCCTGATCGCGCTGGGTGGCGCGATCATCTTCGTGCCGCTCTGATCCTCCGCGCGTCGGCGCGTCTCCAGGCCCCGGCGCGTTAGCGCGTCTCCAGACAATGCCGGCGGAAGGCGCGCTTCAGCATGTCCAGTTCGGCGCGCAGCAGGTCGACCTCGGCCCGGATGTCGTCGGCCAGTGCCTCGCCCGCGATCAGGGTGAACGAGCCCAGGTCGGTATCGGTCTCGGCCTCGCGGATCGTGAAGGTCTGGACGCCGTCCGCGATCGCCACCGCAGGGATCGGGATGCGCAGCATCCAGCGCCCGCCCCCGCCGTCAGCCTGCAGCGTGACACCCTTGACCGGACGATCGAGGTGCCGCACATCGATCCGGGGCTCGGCCGCACCCTCGATCCGGGTCAGGACGCCTTGCCAGACACCTTCCGTCAGGGCGATCTTGGTCAGTTCGAACATGTCCCGGCACCCACCTACATTGACGCCCGCAGCGACCGCGAGAAGGTCAGGTCGCGCAGCGTGATCTGGTTCATTTCCGGGCCTTCGAAGATCAGGTCGATCCAGGCCTTCTCGACCCGCTTTTCGTTCAGGTTGGAATAGGCCAGGTCGAATTCGACCATGATCTTGTCCCCGTTCATCGGCAATTCGCGCACGATCTGTTCGGTGTTGGGTCCGTGACGGACGTTCAGCCGGGCGAAGATCTCGATCCCCTTTTCGGTGTCGATGATCGTGTCCATGCGCAAGAGGTGATCCTTCCTCAGTCCCCGGACCGCCTCGGGCGGCAGATCGATCACCAGCGACAGGAAGGACCCGTCGAAGTTGAAGACATCGAGCCGCAGCCCATAGGGCGCCAGGTCGGTTTCGCGATGGTTGCGCAACTGGCGCAGGGTCAGTTCGGATCGGGCGCAGTCGTGGAACAACGTCACCTCGCGCCCCAGCATCGACCTGGTCTGGACCGATGACATCCCCTTCGACGGCAGCGCGGCGCGCCACACTTCCGGCCGCCACGCCCAGTCGGTGCCGAAGGGCCGGGGAAAGGCGTTCGATCCGACGACCGGCAGGGCCAGATTTTCGTCGGCGGTGAAGATCACCTCGTTCAGGAAACCGCGCAACTGGCGCGCGCGATAGCGCAGGCGCCGCTGCGTCGCGGGGTCGCTGGACCTGATCCAGCGCGCCGCCAGCTGCCAGCGGCGCAAGGCCGCCTGATGCAGGAGGCGGTCGAGGATGCCCGCGAAGCGTTCCGCCATGGTTGCGCTGCCTGTTGTTTCCCTTGTTGCGACAATCTATCGAAATCGTTTCGAAAGAAAGAACCGAAACCGGTGTCGTCCCGCTGCGATCCCGGTCAGTTTGCGGTCCTGGCCCTGGCTGCGGGCAGGCGCACGGTCGTCGCCTCGCGCGTCGCCCGGGCGGCGTCGGCCAGCAGGAAGGTGCCCTCCGGTCCCAGCGCCTCGCTGCCTTGCGGGGCATAGAGAGCCAGGGCCACGATCTGCCCGCCCGCGACGAAGGCCGTGCGCCAGTGCCGGTCCGACAGCCCATCGACCGGGGCGCGCCGTGCGGCGACCTGGATCATCGGAAAGCCGTCGCGGACGCCCTTCTGCAGGACCTGCGCATCCTCGATGCTTGCGGCCAGCGTCTCGGGGTCGGGCGTGGCAGCGCCCTGCGCGATCGCCGCCGTCGCCGCCGTCAGGATCGCCACGGGCTGGCCCGCGGCGACAGGCCCGTCGACGCCCAGGAGGTCGCAGCGCGCCGCCATGGCAAAGTCGCGGCGGATGCTGCGCGGATCGATGCAATAGCCGAAGGGCATGGCGACGACGACGGCGCCCTCGGCCAGCGCCGCCTGCGTCATCGCCTTGCCTCGGGACGCGGGTCCCATGCCCGGCGCCAGGTCGCAGCCCGCGACCAGCGCCAGCGACAGGATCAGACCGGCCGACGCGGGCTTAGAGGTCCATGTACTCATGCTTCTCGGCCTTGCCGCCGGGATGCGTGACCGCGCCCTTGTAGGTCGCGCCGACGACCTGGGCGTATTTCCAGATCGCGCCGCTGGCATAGATCGTGTCGCGCGGGCCTTTCCACTCGGCGCGGCGCGCCGTCAGCTCTTCCTCGGACAGCGCCACCGAAAGCTCGCCCTTGATGGCGTCGATGGTGATCATGTCGCCGTCGCGCACCAGGGCGATGGGGCCGCCATGCGCCGCTTCGGGTCCCACATGGCCCACGCAGAAGCCGCGCGTCGCCCCCGAGAAGCGCCCGTCGGTGATCAGCGCCACCTTCTTGCCCATGCCCTGACCGGACAGGGCGGCGGTGGTGGCCAGCATCTCGCGCATTCCGGGGCCGCCGGCGGGGCCTTCGTTGCGGATGACGATCACCTCGCCTTCCCGGTAGGCGCGCTTCTGGACGGCTTCGAAGGCGTCCTGTTCGCATTCGAAGACACGCGCGGGGCCGGTGAAGACCTGGTCCGCCGCGGCGATGCCCGCCACCTTCACGATGGCGCCTTCGGGGGCGAGGTTCCCCTTCAGGCCGACGACACCGCCCGTCTTCGTGATCGGGTTCGAAATCGGGTGGATGACGCGGCCATCGGCCTCGCGGTCGATGAGGTCGAGTTCCTCGCCGATGGTGCGGCCCGAGGCGGTCATGCAATCCTCGTGGATCAGGCCCGCCTTGCGCAATTCCTTCATCACGACCGGCACGCCGCCCGCCTCGTAGAGGTCCTTGGCCACGTATTGGCCGCCGGGCTTGAGGTCGACGAAATAGGGCGTGTCGCGGAAGATCTCGCAGACATCGTCCAGGAAGAAGTCGATCCCCGCCTCATGGGCGATGGCGGGCAGGTGCAGGCCCGCATTGGTCGACCCGCCGGTGCAGGCGACGACCCGCGCGGCGTTCTGCAGAGATTTCAGCGTGACGATATCGCGCGCGCGGATGTTCTTCTCGATCAGCGTCATCACCGCGCGGCCCGAGGCCTCGCCATACTGGTCGCGGCTCTCGTAGGGGGCGGGCGCGCCGGACGAGTTCATCAGCGCAAGACCCACCGCTTCCGAGACGCAGGCCATGGTGTTGGCGGTGAACTGGCCGCCGCAGGCGCCCGCGCTGGGGCAGGCGATGCGTTCCAGCACGTCCAGCGCCTTGTCCGACAGTCCGCCCGCCTGGTGGCGGCCGACGGCTTCGAACATGTCCTGCACGGTCAGGTCGCGGTTGAGGTATTCTTCCGGCACTTCGGCCACCCTGGGCGCCCGGCCCGGCAGGATCGAGCCGCCATAGATGAAGACCGACGGCACGTTCAGGCGCACCATCGCCATCATCATGCCCGGCAGCGACTTGTCGCAGCCCGCAAGGCCCACGATCGCGTCATAGCAATGGCCGCGCATGGTCAGCTCGACCGTATCCGCGATCGCCTCGCGCGAAGGCAGCGAGGACCGCATCCCCTCGTGCCCCATCGCGATGCCGTCGGTGACGGTGATCGTGGTGAATTCGCGCGGCGTGCCATGCGCTTCCTTGACGCCGCGCTTGACGGCCTGGGCCTGGCGGTTCAGCGCGATGTTGCAGGGTGCGGCCTCGTTCCAGCAGGTGGCGACACCGACAAGAGGCTGGTGAATCTCGGCCTCGGTCATGCCCATCGCGTAGTAATAGGACCGGTGCGGCGCGCGTTCGGGCCCTTCGGTCACATGGCGGCTGGGCAGTTTCGACTTGTCGAACTTGGACTTGAGCATCGGCGGACCTCCCCTGGCTTTGCGCCTTCCGCAATAAACGGCGGCAAATCAGGGCACAAGTGAGAACCTTGGGACGAATTCCGGGGCAAGGCGGGTCATGACGGCGCGGCCGCCGGGCCTGCGAACGGATGGCGTGCGCCTGCGAACAGGGCGCGCGCCTTGTAATCGCAGGTCCGCAACCATACCGTTTGTCGTCAGGACCCGACCGCCCCTGCGGCCGCGGGGAAATCGCGCCCGGACCGGGCAACATGCGGGCAGTCATGGAACCCACCCTCTTTTCGTTCATCTGGAAGCATTCGAAGCGCCAGCAGATCGTCCTTCTGCTGGTGACGCTGGCCACGTTTCCATTCCTCTATGCCTCGCTCGAACTGCCCAAGCTGATCATCAACGACGCGATCCAGGCGGACAGCCCGCAGGTCGATGTCTATGGCTGGACCTTCAGCCAGGTCGAATACCTGCTGCTTCTGTGCCTCGCCTTCCTGGGCGCGGTTCTGGTCGGCGGCCTGATGAAGATGCGGCTGAACACGATGAAGGGCATCTTGTCGGAACGGATGCTGCGCCGGTTCCGCTATACGCTGATCAGCCGGATGCTGCGCTTCCCCAAGCCCTATTTCCGCAGCACCAGCCAGGGCGAACTGGTGGCCATGGTCACCTCCGAGGCCGAGCCGATGGGCGGCCTCATGGGCGATGCGGTGGCGCAGCCGGTGTTCCTTGCGGGCCAGATGCTGACCATCCTGACCTTTCTCTTCCTGCAATCGGTCTGGTTCGGGCTGGCCGCGATCGCTCTGATCCCGCTGCAGGCCTGGCTGATCCCGATGCTGCAACGCCAGATCAACCAGCTGAACAAGACCCGCGTGATCGAGACGCGCGCGCTGGCGGG
>SBFT01000004.1 GCA_006227805.1 Paracoccaceae bacterium | reverse complement strand
GTGGCGCAGGTCAGCGACGACATCATGGTGCTGAAGATGGGCGAGACGGTGGAATACGGCCCCACCGACCAGATCATCAACACCCCGCGCGAGGAGTATACCAAGGCTCTCGTCTCGGTCCGCCAGATCGAGCACGAGGAAAAGCGGCCCAAGGGCGATCCCGTCCTGTCCTGCGAGCATATCACCGCACGCTACAAGGGCACCGGCTTCGATGTCCTGAAGGACGTGAACGTCCAGCTGTTCCCGGGCCAGACGCTGGCCGTGGTGGGAGAAAGCGGATCGGGCAAGTCGACCTTGGCGCGCGTCATCACCGGGCTTCTGCCCCCGCGCGAGGGGCGCATCCTCTTCGACGGGCACGAACTGACCCCCGACCAGCCCTCGCGCCCGCGCGAGGACCTGCGCCAGTTGCAGATGATCTACCAGATGGCGGACGTGGCGATGAACCCGCGCCAGACCGTGGGCACGATCATCGGGCGGCCGCTGGAATTCTATTTCGGCCTGAAGGGGGACGCGAAGCGGCGCCGCATCACCGAACTCCTGGAAGAGATCGAGATGGGCAAGGGCTTCATCGACCGCTATCCGGCAGAGCTGTCGGGCGGCCAGAAGCAGCGCGTCTGCATCGCCCGGGCGCTCGCCGCAAAGCCGAGGATGATCATCTGCGACGAGGTGACCTCGGCGCTGGACCCGCTGGTGGCGGACGGGATCCTGAAGCTGCTTCTGGACCTTCAGAAGATCGAGAACGTGGCCTATCTGTTCATCACCCATGACCTGGCGACCGTGCGGGCGATCGCCGACAGCATCGCGGTGATGTATCAGGGCCGGGTGGTGCGCTATGGGTCGAGGTCGGAGGTGCTGTCGCCACCCTTCGACGATTACACCGATCTGTTGCTGAGTTCCGTGCCCGAGATGAAACTCGGCTGGCTGGAGAACGTGCTGGCCACGCGGAAGATGGAGAGCGCGGGGAACTGACGGCGCCGGAAACCGACGCGGTTTCCGGCCCGTTTCCGACGCGGAAACCGAGCGCGCCCTGTTCCTGCGTCAGGATCAGGGCGATATCGTGCGTCACGACATGGCGCGGGAAGGACGAGAATGGACCGCAAACTGCTTCTCATCATCCTCGACGGGGTGCCCTGGCGGAACTGGCGGCGGCTCTTCGGCAACCTGGAAGGCTGGGTGGCCAGCGGAGAGGCGCGCGTCTGGCGCCACCGCGCGGTGCTGCCGTCCACCTCGGCCTCGTGCTATGCCTCGCTACATACGGGGCTGTCGCCTCAGGAACATGGCTGCACCGGCAACGGCAACGTCTTCTACCTGGACCGGCCCGACATCTTTTCCGAAGTGCGCCGCGCGGGCGGGGTCACGGGGGCGGTGACGCATTCCTTCTGGTCGTCCTTCTTCAACCGCCACCCCTTCGATCTGGTGCGCGACATCGAATTCGACGAGCCCGACAATCCGACGATCAATCACGGCCGGTTCCACACGATGACGGGATATGGCCATGACAACCAGATGACGCCGTCGGATGTCGACCTCTTCGCGACGCTGACCTCGCTCTGCCTGCGGTTCGGGCTGAACTACGGCATCCTGCATACCTGCACGCTGGACAGCATGGGGCACCGTTTCTACCACGAGAGCGAGGAGATGGATCACGCCTGTTTCGTCATGGACGAGATGCTGGCCCCCTTCATCCCGCGGTGGCGCGCGATGGGATACGAGGTGATCGTGACCGCCGATCATGGCCAGGACGACCGCGGCCATCACGGCGGCACGGGCGAGTTGCAGCGCGATGCGGCGCTCTACTGGTTCGGCGCCGGCGATGGCCCCCCACCCGACACGGTGATCGACCAGCTGCAACTGGCGCCCACGATCCTGTCGCGGCTGGGGGTGAAGGTGCCCAAGACCATGACGGCGGCGCCGTTCCTGCGGTGAAGCCGTGGGGGCTCTGCCCCGTCGCCATTGTCTCTCGGACCAATGGCGCGACAATGGCGACCCCCGGGATAATTGGAGCGAGAGGAAGACAGAAGGTCAGTCGCAGGGCCAGAGGCCCTGGCCCAGGCACCCGATGCCCGAGACGATCCGCCCGAAGCTGGCGCGCGCCCTGGCCGACATGTTGCGTGCGCGCAGGTAGCCGTGGATCAGGCCCTCTTCGTTGATCCATTCCGCGCGGCCCCCTGCCCTGCGGATCGCGTCGCGATAGTGGCGTCCGTCATCCGCGAGGGGATCACAGGCGGCGGCGATGACGATGGTGGGCGGCAGGCCCGAGAAGTCCTTGTCCCTGAGGGGGGCGAAGCTGGGATCGGCACCGGGTTCGGCGCCGCCCGAACGGATGTCGTGGTAATAGGCGACATCGGCCGTGCTCAGCCCCGGTGCATGGGCATGTTCGACGTAAGAGCCCTTCGTCATGTCCCCGCCGAGGCCCGGATAGATCAGGAGTTGTCCGGTGATCCGGCCCGCGATGACGTCACGGCGCAGGCGATGCGCCACCGCCGCCGCCAGATTGCCGCCCGCGCTGTCGCCCGCCAGGACGACCGCGCCGTCATAGCGGCCGAGCGCCCATCGGGCGGCCGTCAGGGCGTCGTCGAAATGGGCCGGATGCACATGTTCCGGCGCAAGGCGGTAATCGACCGAGACGACGCGGTGGCCGGTGCCCGCGCAGATCTCGGCGCAGATGCTGTCATGACTGTCGAGGCCCCCCACCACGAAGCCGCCTCCGTGATAATAGATCACGGTCGCCTCGGGAATACCGGCCTCGTAGATGCGCACCGGCACACCGGAGGCCATGTCGTCGCGCACCGCAACTCCCTCGGGGCGGCCCACGTCGAATTCCCGGCAGAGCGCGTCGTAGAAGCGGCGCTGTTCGGCGACGGAGAAGTTGACGGCCTCGGGCGGGTAGAAGGCGTCGGTGCGCGCGATGAAGGCGCGCACCTCGTCGTCGAGAAGGCTGTCGTAGGTCATGCCGCCCATTCCCAGGGCCGCGTGAACCGGCCCAGGACGCGCGTCACGTCCGCCTCGTCCGCGCCGTTGCGGTCGAGTTGCGCGACCAGTCCGCGCTTCTTGTCGTCGATCACGCCCGCGACGCGCGCCTGGATGTTCTCGGCCGCCAGCGCCTCGTTGTAGACGCGGGTTATGGCGCTCTTGCGCAGGTCGGGCTTGAACACCTTGCCGACCGCGGTCTTGGGCAATTCGGTCAGGATTTCCAGGTGCTTGGGATGGGCCGCGCGCTCGTGCACATGGGTGCGGGCATAGTCCAGCAGTTCCTCGGGCGTCACCGTGGCGCCGGCGACCAGTTCCACGTAGGCGCAGGGGATCTCGCCCGCATGGGCGTCCGGTTGCCCGATGGCCCCCGCGAAGGCGACCGCCGGGTGACCCTGCAGGGCCTCCTCGATCTCGGCGGGGTCGATGTTGTGGCCGCCGCGGATGATCAGGTCCTTCGCGCGGCCCGTGATCCAGAGATAGCCGTCGGAATCGATGCGGCCCAGGTCGCCCGTGCGCAGGTAGTTTCCGTGATAGAGATCGCGGTTCTTGTCCGCCTCGGTATAGGTGTGGCCGACGAGGACGCCGGGGTTCGAGACGCAGATCTCGCCCACTTCGTCGACCGCCGCCTCGATCGGGCCCAGGTTCGTCATGTTGAAGATCCGGACATCGGTATAGGGGAAGGGAATGCCGACCGAGCCCACCTTCTTGACCCCGTCGACCGGGTTGCAGGAGACAAGGCACGTCGCCTCGGTCAGGCCGTAGCCTTCGACGATGGTGATGCCTGCGGTCTTCTCGAACCGCTTGAAGAGTTCCAGCGGCAAGGGCGCCGAGCCCGAGAACGCGGTCTTCACCGTCGAGATGTCCGCATCGACCGGGCGCTGCATCTTGGCGGCGATGGCGGTCGGCACGGTGATGATGAAGGTGATCTTCCAGCGTTCGCACAGTTTCCAGAAGTTGTCGAAGACCCCTTCCCCGCGATAGCCCTGCGGTGTCGGAAAGACCACATGCGCCCCGGAACAGACCGCCGCCATCAGGAGCACGTGGCAGGCGAAGACATGGAACAGCGGCAGCGGGCACATGATGTTGTCGTCTTCGGTATAGAGCAGCCGGTGCCCCAGCCAGCCGTTGTAGATCATGCCGGAATAGGTGTGCTGGGCGACCTTGGGCATGCCCGTGGTCCCGCCGGTGTGGAAATAGCAGGCGACGCGGTCGCTTATGGCATCCGCGAAGGCCAGTTTCGTGGGCTGCTTCGCCACTTCGGCGTTGAAATCCAGGTAATCGGCGTGCCTCTGGCCCTTCAGCCTGGGCCGGATCAGCGGCACGATCAGCTTCTTGGCGCCGGTCAGGTAGCGCAGGAGGTCAACCTCGAGCACGGTCGTGACGTTGGGGGCGTGCTCGACCGCCTCGGCCACCTTCTGGGCGACATCGCTCTTGGGGAAAGGCCGCAGCGTGACGACGACCCTGGCATTCGTCTCGCGCAGGATCGAGCCGATCTGTTCGGGTTCCAGAAGCGGGTTGATCGGGTTGGCGATCCCGGCGACAGCGCCGCCCAGCAGGGTGATGACCGTCTCGTTGCAATTGGGCAGGACATAGGCCACGACGTCGTTTTCGCCCACGCCCAGCGACCGGAAGAGGTTCGCGGCCTGCGTGACCCTGTCCTTCAGCTGAGACCAGGTAAGCGTCTCGGCCTTGTCCTGCGGGCCGGACAGGAGCTGGTAGCTGATCGCCTTGTGGTTCGGGAATTTCCCGGCGGTCTGCGACAGCTGGCCATAGAGCGTGGCCGGCACCTCGCGCTGCGCCCAGGGCATCTCCGCCTCGATGGACTGCTTGTCCGCAAGACCCGTGAAGGCCATGATCCTCTCCCCCCATGTCGACCCGTTTCACGGGGTCTGTCCCGTTGCGGTCAGGATGCGGGGAAACGGACGCGCACGCAAGATTATGCTGATCCGCGCGGCCTGCGCGGCCGGGCTTCACTCGGCCGCGATGCCGTCGGTGAACTGCAGGCGGGCGAGGCGCGCATAGAGCCCGCCCTCGGCCACCAGCTTGTCATGCGGGCCGGTGGCCACGATGCGGCCCTGGTCCATCACGATGATGCGGTCGGCCTTCTTCACGGTGGCCAGGCGATGCGCGACGACCAGCGTGGTGCGGCCCCGGCTGAGGCGTTCCACCGCGTCCTGCACCGCGCGTTCGCTTTCCGCGTCGAGCGCGCTGGTCGCCTCGTCCAGCAGAAGGACGGGCGCATCGCGCAGGATCGCGCGGGCGATGGCGATGCGCTGCTTCTGCCCGCCCGACAGCATGACGCCGCGTTCGCCCACATAGGTGTCGTAGCCTTCGGGCAGCGCCGCGATGAAGTCATGCGCGGCGGCGGCGCGGGCGGCCTCCTCGACCTCGGCATCCGACGCGTCGGGGCGACCGAAGCGGATGTTCTCGCGCGCCGAGGTTGCAAAGATAACCGGGTCCTGCGGGACAAGGGCGATGTGGCGGCGGAAGGCGCTGCGCTCCATCGCGGCCAGGTCCGTCCCGTCCAGCGTGATGCGCCCGCCGTCGGGGTCGTAGAACCGCAACAGAAGCTGGATGATCGTGGTCTTGCCTGCCCCCGAAGGCCCGACGAAGGCGACCGTCTCGCCCGGCTCGACGACCAGGCTGACATCGGAGAGGGCGGGCGTCTCGGGGCGTGCGGGATAGCGGAAGGTGACGCCCTCGAAGGCGATGCGGCCGGAGACGGGGGCCGCGGGGGCAAGGGGCGCCTGGGGATCGCGCACGGTGTCGGTGGCGGTCAGCAGCTCGACCAGGCGCTCGGTCGCGCCCGCCGCACGCTGCAACTCGCCCCAGATTTCGGAGAGCGCCGCGACCGATCCCGCGACCATGACCGAATAGATCACGAATTGCACCAGCTCGCCCTGGGTCATTCCGCCGGTGCGCACGTTGTTGGCCCCGACCCAGAGGATACCGACGATGCCGGTGAAGACCAGGAAGATGACGATCACCGTCATCAGCGCGCGCGTCCAGATGCGGCGGCGCGCGGCGTCGAAGCTTTTCTCGGTGACGTCGGCGAAGGCGCGGCGGTTCTCGGCCTCGTGGGTGAAGGCCTGCACGGTCTGCACCGACAGAAGCGCCTCGGAAGCATTGCCGGACGAGGCCGCGATCCAGTCCTGGTTCTCGCGGGAGAGCGTGCGCAGACGCCGCCCCAGCACCAGGATCGGCACGATCACGGCGGGCACCAGCAGGAAGGCCAGCCCCGTCAGCTTGCCCGAGGTCAGCATCATCAGCGCAAGACCGCCCACCAGGATCAGGATGTTGCGCAGCGCGATCGAAATGGACGAGCCCAGCACCGAGAGGATCAGCGTGGTGTCGGTGGTGATGCGCGACAGGACCTCGCCCGTCATCAGTCTTTCGTAGAAGCCCGGGCTGAGGCCGATCACCCGATCGAAGACCGCCATGCGGATATCGGCGACCACCCGTTCGCCGAGGCGCGTGACCAGCGCGTAACGCAGCCCCGTCCCGATCGCCAGAAGGCCCGCGATCCCCAGGGCCGCCAGGAAATACTGGTCCAGGATCGCGCCATTCTCGATCGAGAAATTGTCGACGACGCGGCGCACCGCGAGCGGCAGGGTCAGCGACACCATCGCCGTCAGGACCAGCGCGGCCAGCGCCCCCGCGACCAGCCCGCGATAAGGCAGGATGAAGGGCCAGAGCGCCTTCAGCGCCCCGATCTTCTTCGATGTCGCACGCTCTTCCGTGCCCGCAGGGCCGGGCGGAGCGGCGGTGTCCATCCGTGCCATCTGACCTTCAGGTGCCGTTTTCCGTCATGCGTGTTTGACCGCGCGCGGCGCGAGGGTCAAGCGATCAGATGCCGCAACCGAAATCCTTGCGAAGCCGATGCCGGGGAGTGGAGCGGGCGGCGGGAATCGAACCCGCGTCTCCTGCTTGGAAGGCAGGGGTCTTACCATTACACAACGCCCGCAACGCTTTCTGACACCTATGCGACAGTCCAAATGACGTCAAGGGGAGCCTTTGCGAAGCTTTGATACGGCAATGGAGGCGAACGGCCCATAGTGGCAATCGGTGCTTGGGGTTGCGAACGTCCGCATGCAGTGCCCCGACATCGGCACAAACGGTGTAGGCAGACCAATTCTACTCAGTCTCCACCAGGATAGTCATAGCGTCCCTAAATCGGCGCAGAGACGACGCCACTCGGCGAGAGCCACGGCGCGGCTGGCCTTGAAGAGGGGTCTGCTGGAGAAGCAGCGTTCCTAGTTGAAATGGTTCGAAACAGAGGCGCGGACAGCGGCGAATTTCTGAAGACTTCACATCAGCCGGAACCGGAGCATCGCCCGCTCTCTTCTTTGGAACCGCAGGTGTGAATTCTCAGCTCGATTGTTGAGCCAGCGACCAGTTTCCTGCCGATCG
>SBFT01000185.1 GCA_006227805.1 Paracoccaceae bacterium | reverse complement strand
GTCGACTGATTGCGGCAATCCGCTGGCCACCAGATCGCCCAGAACGACATCGACGCTGTGGCGTCCGGGGCTCAGCACCTCGTCGGAATGGGTCTGCAGGATGTCCTGAAGGGTCTGCGCCTGCGCGGCGGCGCCGGACAGGCAGAGCACCAGCGCGAGGATGAGCCGTCGAAGCATGTGAAGTCTTCTTGACCGGAGGAAAGGGGGCGGCGCGCGGGTGCGCGCCGCGCCGGTTGCGTCAGTAGTTCGAGGTCAGCTGCACGCAGGTCGAGGTCTGGGTGTTGTACATGCCGCAGCCCAGGTCCTTCCAGTCCGAGGTCAGGACCGCCGAGTCCGGCAGGAAGTCGGTCCAGGCGTCCCCCGGCACTTCCGTGGTCTGGCTGACGATGTCGAACTGACCGTCGGCGCGGATCTCGCCGATCAGGACGGGCTTGGAGAGGTGGTGGTTGGTGCCCATCACCGCCATGCCTCCGGTGAGGTTCGGGAATTCCTGTCCCCACATCTTCTCGCGCACCGCGTCCACATCGGTGGTCCCGGCTTCGGTCACCGCGTTCACCCACATGTTGAAACCGATGTAATGGGCTTCCATCGGGTCGTTCGTCACGCGCTTGGTGTCTCCGATGAAGGCGTGCCAGGCCTCGATGAAGGACTTGTTCTCGGGCGTGTCGGCCGACATGAAGTAGTTCCAGGCCGCCAGGTGACCGACCAGGTTCGAGGTGTCGAGACCCGAGAGTTCCTCTTCCCCGACCGAGAAGGCCACGACGGGCAGGTCGTCCGCCGAAACTCCGGCCGCCGCCAGTTCCTTGTAGAAACCGATGTTGGCGTCGCCGTTGATGGTCGAGATCACGCCCACCTGCTTGCCGTCCGCGCCCAGAGCCACGACATCCGCCACGATGGTCGCCCAGTCGGAATGACCGAAGGGGGTGTAGTTCACGAAGATGTCCTCCTTCGCGATCCCCTTCGAGATCAGGTAGCTTTCGAGGATGTTGTTCGTGGTGCGCGGATAGACATAGTCGGTGCCCAGCAGAGCGAATTTCTCGACGCCCAGTTCCTCGAGGAAGTAGTCGGTCGCGGGGATCGCCTGCTGGTTCGGGGCGGCGCCGGTGTAGAAGACGTTGCGCGAGCTCTCCTCGCCCTCGTACTGGACGGGGTAGAACATCAGCCCGTTGAGTTCCTCGAGCACGGGAAGGACGGACTTGCGCGACACCGAGGTCCAGGCGCCGAAGATCACGTCGACGTTGTTCACCGTCAGCAGTTCACGCGCCTTTTCGGCGAAAAGCGGCCAGTCCGACGCCGGGTCGACCACGACGGCCTCGATCTGGCAGCCCAGCAATCCGCCCTTGGCGTTCTGCTCTGCCACCAGCATCAGCATCGTGTCCTTCAGCGTCGTCTCGGAAATGGCCATCGTGCCCGACAGCGAATGCAGGACGCCGACCTTGATCGGGCAGTCGGCCAGGGCGGCGGTTCCCCCCATCAACAGGGCCGCCGTCGTCAGCGCGGAGAGAGGTCTTCTGAGTTCCATGAAAAATCATCCCGGCAGGGGCGCTCGGCAAAAACATGCGTCTGCGGTGTTCAAAACCGGAACGGACGACATATATGCGTTGCGCAGCTTCTAAGTTGCCGTCGTGCCGGGGGATGAGTTCGTCACAACTGGACCCCGGCGCGGCGATCGGTTCCCGCCTGTCGATCGGCAGGCGCATCGTGAAGCTGCAGCGCAGCATGTCGGTTTCCTAGGACGACGAGAGATCGCGGCAGAACAAAAGGTGTGGCGCCGCTTTTTTGCGCCAAACCGGGGTTGAGCGCCGCTTTTTCTTGCAACCTGAGAATGCGCGCCCGCGAAATACCCGCTACCCGCGACACAATCGGGCATCGGTTGCAGGGGTTTCCGTCACGCGAATCTCGCAAAGCGGCTGCGCCCGGACCGGCAGGCCCTGTGCGGATTCGGCCTCACGCTCGCGGCGGGCCAGCGATGATGGACCGAATTCTGGTCCTTCCCGGGCCGCGCCCCCTCGTCGTCGGCCGACCCCTCGGAAAGACGGCAGAAGGCAGGCAGGACACGACCGCGCCGACAAGGACAGGTTTTGGTGGCGGTGCCGTCGCACTCATGCGAACCCGTCTCTGGCGGGACGGTCCCGCTGCCCCTTCCTCTGCACAAGGACCGCATCACCGCGCACCGGAGGCGCTGCGGCTGGCCGTGACGTAAGGTCTGTCCGCGTCAGTCCGCGACGGCCCCGGTCAGGACATTCCAGACGTGGTTCGTGCCCTTGCCGGCCGGGCGGCGCACCCGGAAGCACCGTGCGAACAGATCTTCGGAGGGCAGAAGGTCGTCAAGCAGGACCACCTTTCCGCTGTCCAGGTGGGGGCCGGCGATGGCCATGGGCAGCCAGGCGATGCCCGCGCCCGCGAGAACGAACTGGATCACGCCGGTGGACAGCCCGGATTCGATCAGCGGATCGAGGCGGATATTGGCGGGCAGCGACTTGGCCACGTCCTCCCACAGGACGCGACCGAAGAAGTTCTGGCGCGGAAAGGTGACCACCTGCACCGTCAGCGGCCTGTCCGTTCCCGCCGCCTCGAGGTCCCACCGGATCGCCGGGTTCGCCGTGACGGGAACGAAACGGTCGGTCGCGATCAGGGCGCTTTCGAGATCCGGCACGTGACCGAACAGCGGTCGGCGCGCCGTCTCGTAGGCCACCAGGATATCGACCTGCTTGGTCAGCAGCAGCGCGACCCCGTCCTCGGGATAGGCTGACTGAAGCTTCATCAGCACCCGGTCCTGCGCCGGTTTCTCCAGCAGCATCTTCGGCAGCACGGACGTCAGCAGACTGTGCTGCGATGCCACCACCACCTTCGACGTGTCGCCCTGGCTGGCCTGCAGTTCGGAACGCAGGTGCCGCAGGGTCGCCGCGACCTCGTGCAAGGTGGGCATGAGCGCGGACATCTCGGGCGTCAGGCGCAGGGGACGGTTGGCGCGGTTCACGATATCGGCGCCGAACCAGTGTTCGATGGCCGCGATCCGGCGCGAGAAGGCCGGTTGGGTCACGTTGCGGGCCTCCGCGGCGCGGGAGAGCGAGCCCTTTTCCTCGATCGCGATGAGATCGTCGATCCAGCCGATATCCATGATCCACCCCCCTATATGCGTTTCGTGCATGTTATCTCAGGAAATCGGCATTATTCAAACCAGTTTGGCGGGCCTAGCATGTCGGGATCAACAGGAGGCTGACATGGCAGCGAATTTCGATCCCGCGTGCGGCACCGCCTTCGCGCATCCCTCGCCCCCGTCCGGTCCGGCCGCGGAGTAGGGCCTTGGCGGGCTGGGCGATCCTTTGCTTCGTGCTGGTCGCGCTCGCTGCCGGCGGGGCCATCGCCTATGTGATCGGCGCGGGATCGGTGCTGACCTTCCTCGCGCTGGGGCAAGGCGACTACCTCGCCATCCTGCCGCAGCGGATGTTCAGCCAGCTGGATGTCTTCGCTTTCCTGGCCATGCCGCTCTTCATCCTGACGGGCGAGCTGATGAACCGCGGCGGGATCGCGAACGCGCTCATCGACTTTTCCATGTCGATCGTCGGGCGGCTGAAGGGGGGCCTCGGCCATGTCAACATCCTGACATCGGTCTTCTTCGCCGGGATCAGCGGATCGGCCGCCGCCGACGCGGCGGCCTTGTCGAACACGCTGGTGCCGCAGATGCGGCGGCAGGGCTATTCGCTGAACTATGCCGCCGCCGTCACCGCCGCCTCGTCCATCATCGGGCCGATCATCCCGCCCTCGATCATCCTGATCTTCTACGGTGCGCTGATGAACGTGCCCATCGCCGCGCTGTTCGCGGCGGGCGTTCTGCCGGGGCTTCTGCTGGCGGGCGTGCTGATCGTGGTGAACGCCATCTACGCCCACGTGCAGGATCATCCGGGCGGGCGCGGCACCGATCTGCCCCCCTTCCTGCCCAGCATGGTCAAGGCGCTGCCGGCGCTGCTCTTGCCGGTCATCATCCTGTCGGGCGTTCTCTTCGGCTTCACCACGCCCGCCGAATCCGCCGGCATCGCCGTCTTCGCCGCGCTGATCATCGGCTTCGCCTACCGCGAACTCGACCGTGCAAAGCTGGTTCTGGCGGCGGAACGCACGCTGATGCTGCTGGGGGCGATCTTCATCATCCTCTGCGCGATTTCGGCCTTCAGCTACATCACGGCGCTGGCGCAATGGCCGCAGAAGATATCGGCCTTCGTGATCGACCTTGGCCTCGGCAAGACGGAATACCTGCTGGTCATCAACCTCGTCTTCCTCGTCGCCGGGATGGTGATGGACGTCAAGGCAGCGGTTGCGCTTCTGGCACCCATCTTCGTACCGGTGGCGGTCACGCTGGGCGTCGATCCCGTGCACCTCGGCATCGTGATCTGCTTCAACATCACCGTGGGCCTGCTGTCGCCGCCGCTGGGTGGCGTGATCCTCATCATCTCGACCGTGACCGGCGCCAATTACTGGCAACTGATCAAGGCGACCTTCCCCTTCTTCCTGGTCGAGGTCGCGCTTCTGGCCGTGCTGGTCGCGGTGCCCGCCATTTCCCTGACCCTGCCGCAATGGCTGGGCCTCATGCCCTGACGAAAGACACCTTGGGAGGACGACGATGAAACACTGGAGACTGACCCTTTCGGCGCTGGCGCTGAGCGCCGCGACCGCCCTGCCCGCCATGGCCGAGACGATCAAGATCGCCATGAACGGGGCGGAAGACATCGAGACGAACTCGGAATACGCCTTCGTCGTAGGCTTCCGCGACGCGCTCGCCGGCACCGCCTTCGAGGTCGAGGTCTTTCCCTCCGACGCGCTCGGCGGCGAGAAGGAGCGGCTGGGCCAGACCTCTCAGGGGCTGATCCAGATGAACCTCGCGGCCGCCACCTCGCCCGCCTCGATCAGCCCGATGCTGCGCGGGTTGATCATGCCCTTCATGTTCCGAAGCGCCGCGGAATTCGACCAGGTGATCGCCGAGACCGACCTTCTGGACCAGATCAACGCGCCGCTGATCGACAACGGCCTGCGCCTGGTCGCCTTCACCCAGCGCGGTCTGGATGCGGGCATCTTCAACTCCAGGCAACCGGTCGCGACGCTCGACGATCTGACGGGCCTGCGGATGCGCGCGCTCGACAAGGGACAGGTGGCGTTCTTCCAGGTGCTGGGCGTGCAGTCGACCGTCGTCGCCTGGGGCGAGGTCGCCAACGCGCTGCAGACGGGCATCGTCGATGGCTACGTGAACCCGCCCAACGCCGCGCTGCGCACCGGCCATACCCAGTATCTCAAGCATTACACCCCCGCCGCCCTTGCCCCGTCGCTGCGCGCGGTCGTCGTGTCCGAGGACTGGTGGGCCGATCTCTCCGAGGCCGACCGCGCCACGATCTCGGCCGCGATCGACGCGGGAACCGCAGCCAACCGCGCCTGGGTGGCCGAATGGTCGGGCAAGGTGGACGCGCTGTTCGCGGAGGCGGGCGTTACGGTGACAGAACTGGCTCCGGGCGAACGCGACAAGATGCTTGCGCTGTCCGAGGCAGTCCACAAGCAGGTCATGTCGGAAGACGAGCTTGCCGCCTATGCCGCCGCCATCGGCCAGGTCCGCAAGTAGGGAGGGACAGGCGTGAGGCGCGCGATCATCCGGACAAGCGACATCGTCGACGCGGTTCTGACCCGCGTCGCGATCCTCGCCCTCGGTCTTCTGGTGGGCATGGTGCTACTGCAGGTGGTTGCGCGCTACGTCTTCTTCCAGCCGCCGGTCTGGACCGAGGAGATCTCGCGCTACCTCATGATCTGGGCGGGTTTGCTGGGGGCGACACTCGCCTTCAAGCGCCACTTTGACCCGGCGATCTTCCAGCCCAGGCTGAGCGAAGGCGGGCGTCGGCTGGCGCTCGGCATCCAGAGCGCGGCGGTTCTGATCTTCGTGCTGCCCGCGTTGGTCTTCTGTTTCTTCGGCCCGGGAATGCGCGTGACGCGCGGCTTCCTGATGCGCCACTCGAAATCCTTGTCCGAGACGATGGATTTCCCCACGATCTATGTCGCAGCCGCCGTTCCGCTTGCGCTGACGGTGATCCTTCTGCATCTCGCGGCCCGCTGGGCGGGCGACGAAAAGAAACCCCTGAAAGTCTGAGCCATGGCCGATTTCGACCTGATCTTCCGGGATGTCCGCCTGATCGACGGCAGCGGGGTGCCCTCGGTCATGGGCGATCTGGCCGTCACGGGCGACCGGATCGCGGCGATGGGCAAGCTTGGCGGCGCACGTGGGGCGCAGGAGATCCGGGGCGAGGGCCTGGCCCTGGCGCCCGGCTTCATCGACAGTCATTGCCACGACGACCGCGCCATCCTCGACATGCCGCTGCTGGAGCCGAAGGTCAGCCAGGGGGTCACGACCGTCATCAACGGCAATTGCGGCGTCAGCATCGCGCCGGTCCTGCCGGGACGCCCGCCCGCGCCCGCCCCGCTGAGCCTGTTCACCGCCGCGGGCCAGATCCACTTTCCCGATTTCGGTGCCTATTTCCAGGCGCTGGAAGATGCGCCGCCCGCCGTCAACAGTGCGTGCCTCTGCGGTCATTCCAACCTGCGCCACGCGGTGATGGACCAACTCGACCGGGCCGCGACCCGCGCCGAGATCGACGCGATGTGCGACCTGCTGTCGGCCGCGATGGAGGCGGGCGCGCTCGGTCTGTCCACCGGGCTCTTCTATGAACCGGCAACGCATGCCCCCACCGAGGAAGTCATCGCCATCGCTCAGACACTCGGACGCTTCGGCGGTCTCTACGTGACGCACATGCGCGACGAGGAGGACCACGTGATCGCCTCGCTGGAAGAAACCTTCAGCATCGGCGCATCGGCCGGCGTCCCGGTCGTCGTGTCGCACCACAAGTGCGTCAGCCGCCCGAACCACGGAAAATCGAAGATCACCCTCCGGATGATCGACGCGGCCCGCAGGACACAGAAGGTGGGCCTCGACGCCTATCCCTATGCCGCCAGCTCGACCGTGCTGCAGCCCGAAAGGGTGGGTAAATGCGACCGGGTGGTCATCACCTGGTCCGAGAAGATGCCCGAAGCCTCGGGCCGCGACCTGTCGGATATCGCGGCCGGGATGGGATGCACCCCGCGCGAGGCGGCCGAGCGGCTGGTTCCCGGAGGCGCGGTCTATTTCCAGATGGACGAGGGCGATGTGCGGCGCATCCTCAGCTATCCCGACACGATGATCGGTTCGGACGGGATCGTGCAGGACAGGCACCCTCACCCGCGCGCCTGGGGCACCTTTCCCCGCGTTCTCGGCCATTACAGCCGGGACGAGGGGCTGTTTCCTCTCGAACAGGCGATCCGCAAGATGACCTCGCTGACAGCCGCCACCTTCGGCTTGCGCGACCGGGGCCTGCTGCGCCAGGGGTTCTTTGCCGACCTGGTGCTGTTCG
>SBFT01000150.1 GCA_006227805.1 Paracoccaceae bacterium | reverse complement strand
GCCGCGCTCGTCCCGGTAATCCTGGAGCTTGAAGGTCACGCGATCCGAAAGACCCGCCTTTTCAATGCGATCCTGCGCATACTTCAACTGTTCCTTGCTGATCGTCAGGCCGGTGACGCGCATCCCGCGCTCCTTCGCGGCGTATTCGGCGAACCCGCCCCAGCCGCAGCCGATCTCGAGGATGTGATCGCCGGGCTTGGCGCCCATCTGGTCGATCATGCTGGCGTATTTCGCGATCTGCGCCTTCTCGAGGCTTTCCTGCCCCGTCTCGAACAGGGCCGAGGAATAGGTCATCGTCTCGTCCAGCCAGAGGCCGTAGAAGTCGTTGCCCAGGTCGTAGTGATAGCTGATGTTCTTCTTGGCCTGCGCCTTGTGGTTGCGTTGCAGCCAGAAGCGCAGCCGTTCGTACATCCGCACCAGGCCCATGCCGGGAAAGCCGTCATAGATCGCCTCGTTGCCGTTGTGGATCAGGTCCATGAAGGCCTGGAGATCCGGCGTCGACCACCAGTCCTCCAGATAGGCGTCGCAGAAGCCCAGGTCGCCCTCGCGGATCAGGCGGGCGAAGACATCCGGGTTGTTGATGCGGATCTCGGCCGCGGGGCCGGGCCGGTGGCCCTCGGCGCGGAACACCCGTCCGTCGGGCAGGACCAGGTCCAGCCGCCCGTAATCCATGTGCCGCGCCATCGCGAAGACCTGCGCGAAATAGCGAGGCAGGCCGGTCTGGCCTTCGGTTGTCGTCAGGATCATGCACTTCCCCAAGGTTCAGGCCCTTGCCAGACGCTAGGGCGACTTGCCCGGCCCGACAAGAATGCCTTTGCGTTATCTCAAAATTTCCGGGTTTCATAGGCCGCAAGCGCGCGCTTGCGCCCCTCCTCGGGGCCGACGATCGGCGCCGGATAGGGCTGGTCGGGGCGCATCCCCCAGGCGGCGGGGATCGCCTCGAAATAGGACAGCGCCAGGGGGTCGGGATTGCGGCGGTCTTCCGCGATCCAGCGGTTGACGTAAACCCGCGCGGGATCGAACTTGTCCAGCTGCGTGACCGGGTTGAAGACGCGGAAATAGGGCGTGGCGTCGGGCCCCGATCCGGCCGACCATTGCCAGCCCATGGCGTTCGAGGCGGGGTCCCAGTCGATCAGGCACTCGGCGAACCAGTCGAGCCCGATCCGCCAGTGGCACATCAGGTGCTTGGTCAGGTAGCTGGCCACGATCATCCGGCCCCGGTTGTGCATCCGGCCCGTCACATACATCTCGCGCAGCGCGGCGTCGACGAAGCGGATGCCGGTGCGCGCGCGCGTCCAGGCGATGGCCTCGGGCGACAGGCGGTCGGTGCTCCAGGGGAAGGCGTCCCATTCCGGTTTCCAGTTGGCCTCGAGGATGCGCGGCGTGTGCCACATCAGGTGATAGGCGAATTCGCGCCAGACCAGTTCCTTCAGGAAGGTCTCGGCGCCCTGCTTGCCCTCCTCCAGCGCGCGCCGCCCCGCCACCCAGGCCTGGCGCGGGCTGATCTCGCCCAGGGCCAGGTTCTCGGACAGGTTCGACGTCCCGTCGACCGCCGGCAGGTCGCGGCTGCGGTCGTAATCCGCGACGATCCGGTCGATGAAGAAGCCCAGCCGGTCCAGGGCCGCGTCCTCGCCCAGCCGGACATGCGGGCGCACCACCTCCGCGCCCCGCCGCATCGCCGCCCCCATCGCCCAGGCCTTGAGGTCCTCGCCTTCGGGCCAGGCGCCGGGCGCGGGGATCGTCCCGGGCCGTGGCAGCGGTGCCGCCACATCGCGCCCGCGCACCGCGTTCCAGAACGGCGTGTAGACCTTGTAGAGCCCGCCGGTCTTCGTCTCGACGCTCCAGGGCTCGAACAGCAGATGGCCCTCGAAGGACCGCGCCTCGACGCCCGCCTCCTTCAGGGCCGCCTTGACGCGCGTGTCGCGCGCGACCGAGGCCGGGTCGTAGGCGCGGCTCCAGTAGACCGCGCCCGCCCCGGTCTCGGCGATCAGGCGGCGCAACGCTTCCAGCGCATCGCCCCGGCGCAGGATCAGGCGGCTGCCCGCTGCGCGCAGGCTTTCGCCCAGGTGGCCCAGCCCCAGGCCCAGCCGCCATTTCGGCGCGGCCCCAAGGGACCCGAACAGATCGTCATGGATGAAGACAGGCACCACCGGCCGCCCCGAGGCCACCGCCGCCCACAAGGCCGGGTGATCGCCCAGGCGCAGGTCGCGCCGATACCACAGAAGAATGGGAGCGCCGTCCCGCGCCATGATGCCTGCCCCTCTGCCCAGGTTTACGGGTTATACGCCCGCCCCGGCCGCCCGGATCAGACGAACCTAAAGAACATCGTCCAAGGCATTCAGAAGCTTGTCGATTTCGGCCTTCGAGGTGTAATGCACGAAACTCAGCCTCAGGACGCCGCGCTCGGGGTCCACGCCCATCGCGGCGAGAGGCCTCTGCGCATAGAAATCGCCGCCCCCGCACATGATCCCGTGCCGCGCCAGGTCCGCCGCGACCTCCGCACCC
>SBFT01000423.1 GCA_006227805.1 Paracoccaceae bacterium | reverse complement strand
TCCTCGATCCCTTGCAGATCGGTGCAGCGGTTGAGGAAGATCACCGGGCCCAGGTCGCGCATCCGCTTCGTGACCCAGAGGCCCACATCGGTGGCCCCCGCGACCAGCGTCGCGTCGGGGTGCGCGGCGTAGAGCGCCGCCAGGGCATCCGCGCCGTCCGGCGCGAACCAGCCCGCGCCCTGTGTCGCGGCGACCGCAGGCGCGGTGTCGCGCATCCAGCCCGGCACCGGCTTCTCTGCCGCCGCCTGCGCCGCGCGGATGATCGGCGCATAGCCGGTGCAGCGGCAGAGGTTGCCCGCCAGAGCATCGTCGAAACCGCGATCCCCGTTCAGATGCGCGCAGGCCATCGAGGCGATGAAGCCCGGCGTGCAGAAGCCGCATTGCGAGCCATGGTGATCGATCATCGCCTGCTGCACGGGATGCAACTCGCCCCCGGGCCCCGCGATCCCTTCCACCGTGCGCACCGCCTTTCCATGCAGTTGCGGCAGGAACAGGATGCAGGCATTCAGCGTCCGTGCGCCGCCCGCATCCGTCACGATGACGGTGCAGGCCCCGCAATCGCCTTCGTTGCACCCTTCCTTCGTTCCGGTCAGCCCCCGCGCCTCGCGCAGCCAGTCCAGAAGCGTCGTCGTGGGGGCGGTGCCGGTCAGTTCAACGTTCTCTCCGTTCAGAAGAAACGCGATGTCCATACGTGACTACCCGTCGCGGTACCTGTGTCCGGCCCTTGCCCGTCTCGATGCGACGTAGAGACAGGCGGCCCTTGTCCAGCGCGGTCAGGTTAGAAACCCCGGGCGCGCCCTTGCAAGGAAAAGCATTGCTGCGGATGCATTATTCCGCGGCGTCGCCCGCGAAAAGGGCGTGGCGCAGGCGGAAAAAGCACAGGCTTTTCAAGGGCGATCTTCCGGATTTCCCGAAGGGAGCCGAAGCAGCTTCCGGATTTTCCGATAAATCCCGACGCGCGATCCGGTCACGCGGCGGCCTTCAGCAGCCCCGCCCCCAGCAGGATCAGCAGAAGGCCCGCGATCCGCATCGGCGTCGCGGCGTCCCCGAACCAGATGATGCCGAAGATCGCCACGCCGGCCGCGCCGATGCCGACCCAGATCGCATAGGCCGTGCCCACCGGCAGACCCCGCATGGCAAGCCCCAGAAGCCAGAAGCTGACCACCGCGGTGAGCACCGTGAAGACCGACCAGCCGACATGGGTAAAGCCGTTCGACGCCTTCATGCCCAGCGCCCAGACCACCTCGAAAAGGCCTGCGATGACCAGAATGATCCAGGATGACATGGGCCCGCCCTGTTGCACCTCGGGCAGAGGCTAACGCAACGCGTGACGGTGTCAAACGCTCTGGCCCATCGGCGCCGCGCGCCCTAGGCTCGGGACCATGAGCAGCGATCCCCGATTCATCCACCTGCGCCTTCACTCGGAGTATTCGCTTCTGGAAGGGGCGGTGCGGCTGAAGAAACTGCCCGACCTCTGCAAGCGGGCCGGGATGCCCGCCGTGGCGCTGACCGACACCAACAACATGTTCGCGGCGCTCGAGTTTTCGGTGACGCTGTCGGGCGCCGGGATCCAGCCGATCATCGGCTGCCAGATCGCCCTGCGCTATCTGGCCGAGGACCCGGGCGGCAAGCCGCGCCTGCCCGCGCCCATCGTCCTGCTGGCCCAGTCCGAGACGGGCTACATGAACCTCATGAAGCTCAACTCGTGCCTCTATCTCGACAAGGCGGGGCAGCTGCCGCAGGTGACGCCGGAGGAGCTGGAAGCCCATGCCGAGGGGCTGATCTGCCTGACGGGCGGCGCCGACGGTCCGGTCGGGCGGCTGTTGCAGGGCGGACAGGGCCCCGCGGCGCAGGCGCTGATGACGCGGCTGGCGCGCGCCTTCCCCGACCGGCTCTATGTCGAGGTGCAGCGCCATCCGGGCGAGACCGGCGCCCTGCCTCAGGCCGAGGCGCTGAGCGAACGGGGCTTCGTCGAGATGGCCTACGCGATGGACCTGCCGCTGGTCGCCACGAATGACGTCTATTTCCCCGACGAGAAGATGTACGAGGCGCATGACGCCCTGATCTGCATCGCGGAAGGCGCCTATGTCGATCAGCAGGACCCGCGCCGCCGCCTGACGCCGCAGCATTGTTTCAAGTCGCCGAAGGACATGGCCGTCCTCTTCGCCGATCTGCCCGAGGCGCTGGAAAACACCGTCGAGATCGCGCGCCGCTGCGCCTTCATGGTCTCGCGCCGCAGCCCGATCCTGCCCAAGTTCGCCGAGAACGAGGTCGAGGAACTGCGCCGCCAGGCCCAGGAGGGCCTGAAGGCGCGGCTGGCCGTGATCCCCCACGCCGCCCCGGTCGAGGAGTACGAAAGGCGCCTCGACTTCGAACTGGGCATCATCGAGGGCATGGGGTTCCCGGGCTATTTCCTGATCGTGGCCGACTTCATCAAATGGGCCAAGGATCAGCAGATTCCCGTGGGGCCGGGCCGGGGGTCGGGGGCGGGAAGCCTCGTGGCCTA
>SBFT01000234.1 GCA_006227805.1 Paracoccaceae bacterium | reverse complement strand
ACGGTCCTGCAGAACGTCATGGCGCCGCTGCGCGAGCATCTCCGACTGAGCCCTGCCCTGATGAAGGCGCTGGGCCAGCTGAAGATCGCCATGGTGGGCCTGCCGCCGCTCAGTTGCGGCAAGCTGCCGTCCGAGTTGTCGGGGGGAATGCGCAAGCGCGCGGCCCTTGCCCGCGCCCTGGCGCTCGACCCCGAAATCGTGTTCCTGGACGAACCGACCGCGGGTCTCGATCCGATCGGCGCCGCCGCCTATGACGACCTGATCGGCGATCTGCAGGCGTCGCTGGGCCTGACGGTGTTCATGGTGACCCATGACCTCGACAGTCTCTACGCAATCTGTGATCGTGTCGCCGTGCTTGCCGAAAAGCGCGTTCTGGTGGAAGGACCGATCGAAGAGATGGCGAAAGTCGAACATCCCTGGGTGCGGGACTATTTCCTGGGTCCGCGGGCCCGTGCCGCCCGGACCGGCGCCGACTAGGCCGGCGCGCGCATGGAGACCCGGGCAAACTACCTGCTGATCGGCATCTTCACCCTGGCCGCCATGCTGGGGACGCTGGGGCTGTTCCTGTGGTTCGCCAAGGTCGAGATCGACCGCCAATACGCCTATTACGACATCCTGTTCGAGAATGTCTCGGGTCTCGGCGCGGCGGGCGACGTGCGCTACAACGGCCTTCCGGTCGGTCAGGTCGTCGATCTGCGCTTCGACGAGGCCGACAGTTCCAGGGTGCGGATCCGGATCGAGGTGCGGGCCGACACGCCGGTCAATACCGAAACCGTCGCGCAGTTGCAGGCCCAGGGCGTGACCGGCGTCAGCTTCGTGGCGCTTTCGGGCGGATCGCCGGATGCGCAGCGCCTGCCCGATGGCGCGGTCATTCCCTCGGAACGCAGCGCGCTGCAATCGGTCTTCGAAGGCGCGCCCGTCCTTCTGGAAAAGGCCGTGTCGCTGCTCGAGGACATCAACACCGTCTTCGACGACGCCAACCGCGAGGCGATCGCCACGATCCTGAGCAACACGGCGAGCGCCAGCGAACGGCTCGACACCACGCTGACGAACCTCGAGACCCTTAGCGACGATCTGGGCGCGGCCGCACGGGAAGTGGCCGAGTTCACCGACCGGCTGGACAGCCTGGCCGACACCGCCGAGACGACGCTCGAGACGGGACATGCAACGCTCGAGACCGCACGGGCGACATTCGAGGGGGCGAACCGCTTCATCGCCGAGGACCTGCCGGGCCTGACGGCCGACCTGCGCGAGGCCAACGCCACGGTCACCCGCGTCCTGGGACAGGCGGGAGAGGATCTCTCGCAGGCCGTCGCGACCTTCGACGACGTGGCCGAGACAACCCGGACGATGCTGGTCTCGGCCGAGGCTGCCTTCACCGACGCCATCGAGACCCTTGACAGGATCGATGCCGCCATGGTCTCGGCCGAAGACACGCTGGGCACGGCCCGGCAGACCTTCGCCTCGGCCAATGACGTGCTGGAAAACGACATCGACGCCATGATCACGGACCTGCGCGGGGCGGTCACCAGCTTCACCGGGACGCTCGACCGCGCCTCGGACGACATCGGCAGCATCGCCGAGGAGGCGCGCGCGGCCTCGGCGGCGGCGGCCTCGTTCCTCGAAACCCTCGATACCCTCGTGACCGAGAACCGCCGCCAGGTCTCGGACTTCCTCGCCCTGGGCCTGCCGCAGTTCCTGCGCCTGACCGAAGAGGCGCGCGCGCTCGTCATCAATCTCGAACGCCTCGCCAACCGGGTCGAACGCGACCCCGGCCGGTTCCTTCTGGGCACCAACACGCCGGAGTTCCGCCGATGAACTTCGCCCGTCTGAAACCCCTTGCCGCGGCACTCGGCCTTGTCGCTCTGACAGGGTGCGCGGCGGTATCGCAACTGAACGCGGTCGCGACGCCCACCGATCTCTATACCCTGTCGCCCAAGAGCACCTTCTCGCCTTCCCTGCCGAACATCCCGGCGCAGCTCGTCGTGGAAACCCCCAGCGCCACCGCCGAGGTCAGCGGCGACCAGATCGTCGTCAAGCCGACGGCGCTTCAGGTCCAGTATCTGCCGGGCGTGCGCTGGGTCGACCGCGCGCCCCTGATCGTTCAGAAGCTGCTGATCGAAAGCTACGAGAACACCAACCGCGTGCCCGCCGTGGGCAATTCGGTCATCGGTCTGCGCGCCGACTACTACATCGTCCCCGAGATGCGCGAGTTCCAGGCCGCCGTGCCGCCCAATGCGGGCCCGGACGCGGCCCTGGTCGTGCAGGTCCGCCTGAACGTCAAGATCGTCGAGGCCGTCGAGGACCGGATCATCGCCTCGCGCTCGTTCGAGGAGACCACGATCTCGGCCTCGGACGCGGCTGCGGACGTGGTGTCGGCCTTCGACGAGGCCCTGGGCGACGTCATGCGCGACAGCGTCGAATGGAGCATCCGCACCATCGCGGCCCAGCCCGCGCGGCGCGAGATGCCTCTGCGGCGCAGCGATGCGCCCGACCGGCAGGACGAGG
>SBFT01000001.1 GCA_006227805.1 Paracoccaceae bacterium | reverse complement strand
GCTCATCTGGGCGCTTCTGCTGGTCACCATCATCGGGCCTGGCCTTCTGGCGGGGATCGTGGCCATCGCGCTGCGCTCGATCGGCTTTGTCGGCAAGCTGCTCTACGAGGCGATCGAGGAAACCGACGCGAGCCAGATCGAGGCGATCGAGGCGACGGGCGCCAGCCGCGCGCAGATCCTGAACTACGGGATCGTGCCGCAGATCATGCCCGCCTTCTGGGGCATCACGGTCTTCCGCTGGGACATCAACATCCGCGAAAGCACCATCCTGGGACTGGTCGGCGCGGGCGGCATCGGTCTCAAGCTTCAGGCCTCTCTCAATACCCTGGCCTGGAGCCAGGTGACGGTGATCCTTCTTCTGATCCTCGCCACCGTGGTGATCAGCGAATGGGTCTCGGCCCGGGTGCGGCACGCGATCATCTGAGGCAGGGAGGCGGGAACCGGGGCCGGTTGCCGAGACGCGGATTTCGGGAAAATCGCAAGTTGATACTTGGCAGCCGACATCAAGTCATATTCTATATTCTGAAGACGCGCGGTCCTTGGGGAGCGGGACGATATGCAGACGTGCAGGCTTTCCGGCGCCGGAACCGTTTCAGCGGGCGCCGTCGTCACCTGCGCTGCGCTGACTTTGGCGATATCGGCCCTGCCGACCCTTGCTCGGGACCGGGATCAGACGGTCCTGCATGACGGCAACGGACTGACACTGCGCTGGCACCTTCAGGCCGGCCTGAACGCGGTCGTGGAACGCAACCTCTACTGGGATCTCGCGGCGACGACCGCGCCGGGCAGCGGGTTCGACCCGGACGCGAACTGGCTGGAAGGCTATGCCAAGGCCGGGATCAGCTTCGAGATGGGGCAGGAGGGTGGCGCGGTCATCTATGGCAAGTTGTCCGCGGTGACGTCCTATACCTGGGGCACCGACGCGTTCGACACCGGAAATACGGGCGCAACGACCCTGGAGGAGGCCTACCTTGCCATTCGCGGCGACACGGTGTCGGGCCTGTCCTATGATCTCTCGCTCGGCCCGCGCGAACTGACCCTGGGCACGGGCATGCTGATCGCCAACGGCGCCACCAGCGGGTTCGAGCGCGGAGCGCTGAAATTCGGGCCGCGCAAGGCCTGGGAAAGGGCCCTGATCGGACGCCTGTCCCATGGCAATCTCACCGGGACGCTGTTCTTCCTCGACCCCAACGAGTTGCCATCGACGGACGGGGACAACGAGCTTGCCGGGTTCGATCTGCGGTATGACGATCCGGCAGGCGGTTTCATCGGACTGACCTATGTGGATGTCCTGCAGTCGAACTCGTCCTATCCGCAGGCGGCCCCGGGCGGGATCGGGGCGCCGACGGTGATCCCCGGCGCGCGCGAGGGCACCAGGACGCTGGGCATCTACGGCAAGACGTCTCCCTTCACCGGCGCGCTGGAGAATTGGACCTTCACCGGCGAGTTCGCCTACCAGAAGAATGACCGGATCGACCTCGAGGCCTGGGCCGGGCGGGTGACGGCCGGCTACACCTTCGCGAACATCCCCTGGTCACCGGTCGTCACGGTGGGCTACCAGTCCTTTTCGGGGGATGACCCGAACACGACGACGCTGGAACGCTATGATCCGCTCTATTACCAGGGCAGCCCCAGCGCCTGGGCGACGGGATCGAAATCGGCGTCCACCTTCATCAACTCGAACGTGAACGCGCTGACGCTGGCGGTCAGCGTCAGGCCCACTGCCCGCGATACCTGGACGCTGCGCTATGCCCATATCCGTGCGAACGAGTTGAACAGCCCGATCCAGTTCGGGCAGGCGACCCGCGTGAACATCAACGGAAACGTCGTCGCGGGCGTGACCGACGCGCATCTCGCCGACGACTTCTTCCTGGAATACAGCCGCATCATCAATCGCAACACGTTCCTGACCGCCGGTGTCTCGGTCTCGTTCCCGGGCGCCGGGATCGACAACGTCATCGGCACAAGCGCAGACCCATGGACCGGAGGTTTCGTCAATGTCGTCTTCAACTTCTAGGCTGATCGCGGTGGCAGCAGGGCTTGCCTTGACGATGGGAACGGGCACCGGCACCGCCGCGCAGACGGCGCCGCTGTCGGCACAGGACAGCGATCCGCGGGTTCTGGGCTGGATGCAGGGCTTTCCGCCGCCGCCCGACAAGCTGATCACACAGCCCGACAGCGTCTATTTCAGCTTCCCCAAGCTGCGCTGGTCGGTCTGCCACCTTCGCGAGTTCCTGCCCACCGAGGAAATCAGCCGCGGGTTGGGCGCGCCGGTCCCTCTGGACTATCCCTCGCCGTCCGAATTCGCCGAACTGCGCGCACAGATCGACGCGGTGACCTTCCTGCCGCAGGGGAGCGACACGCCGATGACGTGGGAGGAGAGCCTCTACGCCAACTACACGGACGGGATGCTGATCCTGCACAAGGGGCAGGTGGTCTACGAGCGC
>SBFT01000203.1 GCA_006227805.1 Paracoccaceae bacterium | reverse complement strand
GACAAGACCGTGGACTGGCTTGCGATCAAGGGGATCGGCGGCAGCCTGATCTATTTCACCGACCAGTATTGGGACACCTCGCCCTACAACGAGGAATTCGACTGGATCGCCCTGTCGAAACCCAAGGGCGTCGGCTTCTACTACCTCGACCACCTGACCCACAACGTCTTCAAGGGCAACATGGACGTGTGGTTCCGCTTCTACGGCGATCTGTTCAACTTCCGCGAGATCCGCTTCTTCGACATCGAGGGCAAGTTCTCCGGGCTCTACAGCCGGGCGCTGACCTCGCCCTGCGGGCGCATCCGCATCCCGATCAACGAGGACCGGGGCGAGACCGGGCAGATCGTGGCCTACCTGAAGAAATACAACGGCGAAGGCATCCAGCACATCGCCGTGGGCACCGAGAACATCTACGACAGCGTCGACGCGATCTCGGCGAACGGCGTGAAGTTCATGCCCGGCCCGCCCGAGACCTATTACACGCTGTCGAAGACCCGCGTGCAGGGCCATGACGAGCCGCTGGACCGGATGATGAAGCACGGCATCCTGATCGACGGCGAAGGCGTCGTGGACGGGGGCGAGACGAAGATCCTGCTTCAGATCTTCTCGAAGACGGTGATCGGGCCGATCTTCTTCGAATTCATCCAGCGCAAGGGCGATGACGGCTTCGGCGAGGGCAACTTCAAGGCGCTCTTCGAATCGATCGAGGCCGAGCAGATCGCCAATGGCGAGATCGCGGCGGAATAGGCCGCGTCCCGATCACCTCAGGGGGGAGAAAGGGCCCGGAGGAAGACCTCCGGGCCTTTTCATGTCCGGGCTTGCCCTGGGGGCATGTCCCGGCAGGCCTCAGCCCGACGGCATGCTCAGGACCAGGTTGCGCCCGTTCTTCTGATAGCGCAGCTCGCTTTCCCCGATGGCCGAGACCCGTCCGCCATCGAGCCGGTCGCCGACTTCTACCTTCTGGTAGCGTCCGTTCGGCAGGCGGATCAACGCGCGCCGTTTCGACGGGGTGCCGTAGACGCCGATCAGGTTCACGCGGCGCAGGTTGATCGCGTTCTTGACCGTCGCCTGCCGCGAGACCGAGGCCGAGGAGGGGATGCTGGGTGCGACGGTCGCCACCGAGGCGACCTGCACCGCTTCTTCCTGGCCATCGGCCTCGGCTTCGGCCTCCGCTTCCGCCTGGCTGGATTGCGCGGCGCTGCGCGGCGCCTCGACCCGGCCGGTGGCCAGGTCGGAAGGCCGCGTCCGGGGTTGCAGTGAGGCCAGCACCGCCTGCGAGGTCGCATTGGCGATGGCTTCGCTCTGGGCCTGGAGGGCGGCGGCCTGGACCGCCGCTTCGATGGCCTGCGCCTCGGCCGCCTGCAACACGGATGCGGGACGGGTGCGCGGCCTCAGGCCGGCCAGTTCGGCCCGGCTGAGGCCACCCAGCTGGGCGCGTTCGTTGGTCTCGATCAGGGTTTCGGGGCGGGGACGGGGCCGCGTGCGCGAGACGGGTTCCGACACGGCCTCGACTTCGGGCGCGGTCTCGAACCGGGTGGGCGTCGGCGGGGGCACCAGGGGCGGGCGACCCAGGTAGACGGTGAAGCCGTCAGGGCTGACCGCGCCTTCCACGGTCGCCAGCACGCGGCCGTTCTCATCCAGCGTCACTTGCAGCCCCGGGGCGATCGGGGTGCTGAGCCGCGCGGGCACCGCGTCGGCGGCGAAGCCGGCAACGACCGGCAGCGCCACGGCGTCCTGCACCGCGATCGCGGTGTCGATCGAGGTCAGGTAGAGATCGTCGAGGCCGATCATCGCGGGTTCGCGCGGCGCCTCCGGGGCCAGTTCCCAGATGCCGCTGACGGCATAGCGCGTCTGCGCCTCTTCCGGGGTCAGGGCGCGTGCGGGGGCTTCGACCTGAAGCCGGGGTTCGGGATCGGCCTCGGGCTCGGCTTGCGGCCCGGTCACGCGCAGCGCGTCCAGAACGGCGGCGTCGGTATCGCTCAACCCGCCATCCTGCGGCGCAAGCGCCACCTGTGCGGGCGCCTCGGTCATGTCGGGATCGACGGGCGAGGGTGCGGCGAGAGCAGGCTCGGCGGGCCCGGGCGCGTCGGGCGCGGTTTCCGTGGGCGGATTTTCTGTGCGCGCGGTCTCGGTGGCCGCGGTTTCGGCGGGGTCCGGCGCGAGGGTCGCGACGGGCGGGTCGGCGGGGCCGGGCACCACCGCGATCAGCGGCGGGGGATCGTCGCGCTTGAAGAGGCCCGACAGCCCCTCCTCGGTGAAGATCGAGGCCCAGGCCGCCACCACAGCCAGGAACAGCAGCAACAGCGCCGTCAGGATCAGGCCCAGGTGACGCGGTTTTCCGCCCACCTCGATCTCGGAGCTGCGCGCCCCGAAGATCGTCATCCTCTCGCGTTCGTCCTGCGAGGTCACGCTTTCGGCCAGCGGGCGGCGTGCGGCCGCGACCATCGCGGGCTTGCCGGTCAGCGGCACGCGTTCGGCCAGCGCCGCACGGGTCGGCGCGGCCTTCTGCGCGGCG
>SBFT01000108.1 GCA_006227805.1 Paracoccaceae bacterium | reverse complement strand
TCGGTCGCGATCTGCACCTTCTCGGGACGGATCGCCAGGAAGGCCTTCTGCCCGTCCGAAAAGGGACGCTCGGACGTTGCGGTGACGGCACCGCCATTGTCGGTCCAGCTGAAGCGATAGCGGTCGGGTCCGACGGACCGGACGCTGCCTTCGATGATGTTCACGTCCCCGATGAAGTCGGCGACATAGACGCTGTTGGGCGCCTCGTAGATCTCGGCCGGGGTCGAGACCTGGATCAGGCGGCCTTCGTCCATCACGGCGACGCGGCTGGCGACGGTCATCGCCTCTTCCTGGTCATGCGTCACGATCACGAAGGTCGTGCCGGTCTTTTCCTGGATGTCCATCAGTTCGAACTGGGTGGCCTGGCGCAGCTTCTTGTCGAGCGCGCCGAGCGGTTCGTCCAGCAGCAGAAGCTTGGGCGCCTTGGCCAGGCTGCGGGCCAGGGCCACGCGCTGGCGCTGGCCGCCGGAAATCTGGTGCGGCTTGCGCTGGGCGAACTTCTCGAGCCGCGTCAGCTTCAGCATTTCCTCGACCCGGGCCGCCAGGTCCAGTTTCGGCATCTTGTCGCGACGCAGCCCGAAGGCGATGTTCTCCCAGACGGACAGATGCGGGAACAGCGCGTAGGACTGGAACATCATGTTCACCGCGCGCTTGTTGGGCGGCACCGGCACGATGTCCTTGCCGGCCAGCTCGATCCGGCCGCTGGTCGGGTTCTCGAACCCCGCCAGCATCCGCATCATCGTCGTCTTGCCACAGCCCGAAGGCCCGAGAAGCGCGAAGAACTCGCGTTCGAAGATGTCGAGCGTCAGATCGTCGATCGCGACGAAGTCACCGAACTTCTTGGTGACGTTCTGAAACCGGATCAGGGGTTTCTGGTTGGGGTCGGCCCAAGGGGCGAAAACGGTCGCTGGCAATGGCTTGTCCTGCATGAAAAGGGCCGGAGCGGTGTCCGCTCCGGCCCGGGTCTGGCCTCAGGTGCCGGATTTGATCTTGGTCCACAGGCGGGTGACGACCCGCTGGACCGAGGGATCGTAGGGCGTCGTGGTGTAGAGGTTTTCCACGGTCGCGTCATCCGGGTAGATCGCGGTGTCGCCGATCACGTCCTCGTTCAGGAATTCCTTCGAGGCCGCGTTGCCGTTGGCGTAATAGACATAGTTCGATGCCGCCGCCATGTTCTGCGCGTCCATGATGAAGTTCAGGAACACATGCGCCCCTTCCGGGTTCGGAGCGTCGACCGGGATCGCCATCTGGTCGAACCACATCAGCGCGCCTTCCGCCGGGATGTGATACTCGATCTCGACGCCGTTGTCGGCTTCGGCAGCGCGGTCGCGGGCCTGCAGGATGTCACCCGACCAGCCGAAGGCCACGCAGATGTCGCCATTGGCCAGGGCGTTGATGTATTCGCTCGAGTGGAACTTGGTGACGTACGGACGCACGCCCATCAGGACCGGTTCCGCCTTGGCGATCGTGTCCTCGTCCTGGGCGTCGGGGTTCTCGCCGATGTATTTCAGCGCGGCGGGGATCAGTTCGGTCGGCGCGTCGAGGAAGTGCACCCCGCAGGAGGCGAGCTTTTCCATGTTGGCCGGGTCGAAGATCAGCGCCAGCGAATTCACCGGAGCGTCTTCGCCCAGGACTTCCTTCACCTTGTTGATGTTCACGCCGATGCCGGTCGTGCCCCACATGTAGTTGATCGAATATTCGTTGCCGGGGTCGTACTGGGCGGTGCGGGCCGCGACCACGTCCCACATGTTCTCGAGGTTCGGCAGCTTGGATTTGTCCAGCTTCTGGAAGGCGCCCGCGGCGATCTGGCGTTGCAGGAAGGTGCCCGACGGCACCACCACGTCATAGCCCGACCCTCCGGCCAGCATCTTGGTTTCCAGGACCTCGTTCGAATCGAACACGTCGTAGACCAGCTTGATGCCTGTTTCCGCCTCGAACTTCGCAAGAAGCTCCTCGTCGATGTAGTCGGACCAGTTGTAGACCCGGACCTCGTTAGCCGAGACCGCCGCGGCGGACAGAGCCAGAACCGCGGTCAGAGACAGCGTTTTGATGTTCATCAGTTACTCCCCTTTGGGTTTTCGAACGCAGAGTGATACGTTTACTGTCCCAATTTGATCAAGTTTTGCCTCGGTGGGCAATATGAAGTATGTTTTCACGCAGGCCACAGAGGTGCAAGAGAGCTTCCGTTGCGCAAAAAGGGGACGATATGAACGTGATCGACAAACGTGCGGACACGGCCAGGGCGACGGCGGTGAAGCCGCCCGCGCACGAACTCGTCTATCGCCGCCTGCGCGACAAGGTCCTGTTCGGAGACCTCGCCCCGGGCGAGGCGGTGACGATCCAGGGCCTGATCCAGGCGTTGGACGCGGGCATGACCCCGGTGCGCGAGGCGATCCGGCGGCTGATCTCGGAGCGGGCGCTGCGCTTTCAGGGCAACCGGCGGGTCAGTGTTCCGGTGCTGACCGGGGCAGACCTGGATCAGATCGTTTTCCTGAGAAAATCAATCGAATCACAGCTGGCCCGCCGGGCCGCGACCCGGATCGACGCCGCCGCGATGGCCGAGCTGCACCAGATCGACGCGGCCCTGGACCGCGCGATCCTTTCGGGCGACGTGGCGGGATATCTTCGGCAGAACTATCTGTTCCACGCCAGGCTCTACGCGCGCGCCGATGCCCCGATACTGGCCGAACTGGCCGATGATCTCTGGCTGCGGTTCGGCCCGTCCCTGCGGGTCGTGTGCGGCCGTTTCGGCACTCAAAACCTGCCGGATCGCCACAAGGAACTGCTTCACGCGCTGGGCCTGGGGGATGCCGGTGCGGCAGCCGAAGCGATGGAGCGGGACGTCGAACAGGGCATGGACCAGATCGCCGCCGCCCTTGCGCCAGGCGGTGCGGCCACCTGATTCGATTGACACCGGTTAATTTGATCATATTCTGCCGGCAAGCTTGAAGGATAGGAACAAGTCATGGTGCAGATCACGAACCACATGCCGACGGCCGAGTTGCAGGCGCTGGACTCCGCGCATCACATGCACCCCTTCACCCATGCCGAGGGCCTCGCGGCCAAGGGCCCGCGCGTGATCACCCGCGCGAGCGGTGTCTGGCTGACCGACAGCGAAGGCAACCGCATCATCGACGGGATGGCGGGACTGTGGTGCGTCAACATCGGCTATGGTCGCGAGGAACTGGCCGAAGTCGCCGCGCGCCAGATCCGCGAATTGCCCTATTACAACACCTTCTTCCAGACGACCCATGTTCCCGTCATCGCCCTGGCGGCGAAGCTGGCCGAACTGGCGCCGGGCGACCTGAACCATGTCTTCTTCGCCGGTTCGGGGTCCGAGGCGAACGACACCAACATCCGCATGGTGCGCACCTATTGGGACGTGAAGGGCAAGCCGGGCAAGAAGATCATCATCAGCCGCAAGAATGCCTATCACGGGTCCTCGGTCGGGTCGGGGTCGCTGGGCGGCATGTCCGGGATGCATGCCCAGGGCGGCATGCCGATTCCCGATATCTATCATATCAACCAGCCGAACTGGTGGTCCGAAGGCGGCGACATGACGCCCGAGGAATTCGGCATTGCCCGCGCGCGCGAACTCGAGGAGGCGATCCTGCATTTCGGCGAGGACCGCATCGCAGCCTTCATCGCCGAACCGGTGCAGGGCGCGGGCGGCGTGATCGTGGCGCCCGACACCTACTGGCCCGAGATCCAGCGCATCTGCGACAAGTACGAGATCCTGCTGATCGCCGACGAGGTGATCTGCGGCTTCGGCAGGACCGGCAACTGGTTCGGCAGCCAGACCCTGAACATCCGCCCGCATATCATGACGATCGCCAAGGGTCTGTCCTCGGGCTATCAGCCCATCGGCGGGTCGATCGTCTGCGACGAGGTGGCTTCTGTCATCGGCAGTGTCGAATTCAACCACGGCTATACCTATTCCGGTCACCCGGTGGCGGCCGCCGTGGCGCTGGAGAACCTGCGCATCCTGGAAGAGGAAAACGTCATCCGGCACGTGCGCGAGGTGGCCAGCCCCTATCTGCGCCGGAAGATGGAGGACCTGACCGATCACCCGATGGTCGGCGAGGCCAAGCTGGTCGGTCTGATGGGCTCGCTCGCGCTGACGCCGGACAAGGACAGCCGCGCCAAGTTCGCGTCCGAACCGGGCACCGTCGGGTATATCTGCCGGGAACGCTGCTTCGCCAACAACCTGGTGATGCGCCATGTCGGCGACCGGATGATCATTTCCCCGCCGCTGGTCATCAAGCCCGAAGAGATCGACATCATGTTCGACCGCGCCCGCAAGGCGCTGGACGAAGGCTATGCCAAGGTCAAGGCCGAAGGCCTGTGGAAGGCGGCCAGCTAGGCCGGTTCCCGACGCGGAAACCGGTTTCGATTTCGACGCGAAATCGACCCAGGCCCGACAGGCTGACATGAGAAAGCCGGTAAACCGCGTCGGTTTCCGGGCCGTTTTTCGCGTCGAAAAACGCCGTCAGTTCGCCCAGCTGACTGCGGTCAGGTCTGTCGCCTGCGTCGGTGCATTGGACCAGAGACCCTGCACGCCCGCCTTGGCCACGCTGAGTGCGGCCAGCTGGAACAGGTAGCCGTTGACGTAGTCATCCGCGATCATGCGCTGCGCCTGTTGCAGCAGCTCGGTCCGCCTGGCCGGGTCGGTCGTGCCGTTCAGCGTCGCCATCAGCTCCTGGAAGGCGGGATTGTCGTACTGGAAATAGTAATCGGGCCGGGCATAGATGCCGATGTCCATCGGTTCGGTATGGCTGACGATGGTCAGGCCGAAGTTCTTGCCGGTGAACACGGTCTCGAGCCACTGCGCCCATTCGACGTTGATGATCTCGGCCTTGATCCCCACGGCCGCCAGTTGCGCTGCGACGATCTCGCCGCCGCGCCGAGCATAGGACGGGGGCGGCAGGTGCAGCGTCGTCTCGAACCCGTCGGGCAAGCCTGCCTCGGCCAGAAGCGCCTTGGCCTTCTCGGGATCGAAGGCCGACTGCGCCGTCAGGTCCACATAGGACGGGTTATGCGGCGCGAAATGGGTGCCGATGGGCGTGCCATAGCCGAACATCGCACCGTCGATGATCGCCTGCCGGTCGATCGCATGGGCGATCGCCTGCCGCACCTTGATGTTGTCGAAAGGCGGCTGCTTGTTGTTGGTGGACAGGATCGTCTCGCCCTCGGTCGATCCGACCAGCACCTGGAACCGGGGGTCTGCCGCGAACTGCGGCAGGTTCTCGGGCGCGGGGAAGCCGCTGAAGACATCCACGTCCTCGGCCATCATGGCGGCGAAGGCGGCGGTCGGATCGCTGATGAACTTGAAGGTCGCACGATCCAGCATCGCCGGCGTGCCCCAATAGCCTTCGTTCTTCTCGATCACGATGCGGTCGCCCTGCACCCATTCGACGAACTTGAAGGCGCCGGTGCCGATCGGCGTCTGCTTGATCCCCTCGATCGATTCAGGCGCCACGATCACGGCGTCGCCCCAGGCCATGTTGAACAGGAACAGGCCGTTCGGCTCGGTCAGCGTCACCTGGACGGTCAGCGGATCGACAACGGTCACGTCGCTGATCCCGCTGAACAGCGCCTTCTGCGCGTTCACGCTGTCCTCGGCGCGGGCGCGGTCCAGGCTGAACTTGACGTCCTCGGCATCCATCGTGGTGCCGTCGTGGAAGGTCACGCCGTCGTGCAGCTTGAAGGTATAGACCAGCCCGTCATCCGAGATCTCCCAGCTTTCGGCAAGCCCGGGAACGATCGAGCCATCGCTGGCGAAGCGTGTCAGGCCCTCGAAGACGTTGGAATAGAGCACGCTGTCTATCGCGCCTGCGGCGTGCGATGTGGGGTCAAGATGCGGCGGTTCCAGCTGCATGGCGACCGTGATGTCGGTCTGCTGGGCCTGCGCGGCGCCAAAGCCGGTCACGGCGGCGACCGTTGCCGCCAGCGCAAGCCTTTTCGAGAAACGGATCATGAAGACACTCCCTGTCGGCTACGCGGATCCTGCGCGGACCCGTCCGGGATCAGTCTTTGCCAAGACGGGGATTCACACAAGGACCATTCCGGGGCGATCATGCGTCCCAGCGCGCGAGGACCTCGTCCAGGCTCACGCGCCCGGCGTCGCCATGGGTAGGCGGATCGCCCGGGGTCGCGGAAAAGCGCGGACAGGTGCCGGGCTGGACGAGTCCGTCGGTCTCGACGAAGGTGCCGCGCGCCCTGTTGTGCGGATGATCCGGTGCCTCGTCCATCGACAGGACGGGCGCGGCGCAGGCATCCAGCGGTTCTAGGATCGCCGTCCATTCGTCGCGTGTCTTCGTCGCGAAGATCGCCTCAAGCTCTGCGTGCATCGCCGCCTGGCTCCTTGCGCCATATTGGTGGGCGAAAATCGGATCGTCGCTGCGCCCGATCGCCTGAAGAAGCGTCGCGAAGAACTGCGGCTCGATCGCACCCAGGGCGATGTAGCCGCCGTCCTTCGTGGCATAGCAGCGATACCAGGCGGCGCCGCCATTCAGGATATCCGATCCCCGCGCCCCGTCATGGCCCAGACCGGCGGCCTTCAATCCGTACTGCATGACCATCATCAGGGCAGAGCCATCCGACATGCAGGTATCGACCACCTGTCCTTGCCCGGTCGCGCGGGCATGGGTCAGCGCGGCCAGAACCCCCGCCACCATCATCATGCCGCCCCCCGCCAGGTCGGCCACGATGTTCTGCGGCGGCGGTGGCGGCGCGTCCGCCGGCCCGATCGCCCAGAGCGCCCCCGAAATCGCCATGTAGTCGATGTCATGCCCCGCCCGGTCGCGCAGCGGACCGTCCTGGCCCCAGCCCGTCATGCGCCCGATCACCAGGCCCGGATTGCGCGCCAGCAAGACGTCCGGCCCAAGGCCCAGCCTCTCGATCACGCCGGGGCGATAGCCTTCGACCAGGATCTCGGCCCGGTCGATCAGCTGCAAGGCCGCGTCGCGGTCGCCCGGGTCGCGCAGGTTCAGTTCCAGCGCCCGGCGCGACCGGTCGTAGAGGTTGTATTTCTGATCGATCCCGAACAGGGGCTTCAGCCCGGGGCGCGCCACGCGCACCACCTCGGCCCCCATGTCGGCCAGCATCATGCAGGCGAAGGGGCCGGGCCCCAGCCCGGCCAGTTCGACGACCCGCAGGCCCTTCAGGGGTCCGTTCCGGTCCAGCATCCCTCTTGTCCTTTCGCTTTGGCGCGGCGGCCCGGGCGCGTTGTCAGAGCGCGCGGGCTAGGAAGCCAGCCTCGCACCCTCGGCGATCGTCCTGGGCCGGGCGTTCAGCGCCTCGATCGAGAAACCGGCAATCGACTTGTACTTGGCCGCATGGGCGGCCAGGTCGGCCCGGGGGATCACGTCGTCGATCACGTCGAAATCGCCGCCGCACAGGTCTTCGACCCGTTGCAGCACCGCGTCCGGGCCTCCGCCGCCGCGATTGGCCCGCACGACGCCCGTGGTCAGGGGCCGCATCTCGGCCTCGTAGGCCATCAGCGCCTCCGGTGTCAGCCCGTGTTCCAGAAGCTTCGCGCCGATCACGCGGGCATCCATGATCGCCTGGCTGGCCCCGTTCGAGCCGACGGGATAGGTCGGGTGTGCGGCGTCGCCCATCAGCGTGACGCGCCCCTCGGTCCAGTGGTCCAGGGGATCGCGATCCACCATCGGGTATTCCAGAACCTCTGCGGCGCTGTCGATCAGCGCGGGCACGTCCAGCCAGTCGAAACGCCACGCTTCGAAGGCGGGCCGGAAGTCCGCGCGGTTGGCCTGGCGGTTCCAGTCCTCCTTGCGCCAGCCCTGCGACGGATCCACCCGCAATTCGGCGATCCAGTTCATGACGACCTCGCCCGCCTCGTCGGGATACGAGATCGGATAGGCCACCAGACGCTGCGTGTCGTGCCCGATCAGCGCCATGGCGGCGCCACCGAAGAAGGGCCGCGCGCGCGATGTCGCCCGCCACAGGATCGCACCCCCCCAGATGGGCGGGCCTTCCTGCGGCTGCATCTGCGCGCGGATCGCCGAATGGATGCCGTCCGCCGCGATCAGCAGCGACCCTTCCGCGCGCCCGCCCGAAAGGTGCAGGACTGCCCCGTGCGGACCGGTCTCGAACCCGATCGCCCGCGCGTCCGTCACCACGCAATCGGGTCCCGCCCGCGCGATCAGTTCGCGGTGCAGCATCACCTGCAGATGTCCGCGATGGACCGAGAATTGCGGCCAGGCATAGCCCGCCCAGGTGCCGCGCGGTTCCTCCCAGATGGTCTTGCCCAGCTTGGAATAGAAGCCGTATTGCCGGGTGCGCACGCCGATCGTGTCCATCCGGTCCTCGAGGCCCAGGTCGAACAATTCGCGCACCGCGTTGGGCTGGATGTTGATCCCGACACCCAGGGGCCGGATTTCGCGCGTGGTCTCGTAGATTCTGAAAGGCACGCCGATCTGGTGCAGCGTCAGGCCCAGGGTCAAGCCGGCGATGCCGCCGCCTGCGATCAATACTGTCATGTGTCGGATCCTCCGGGCGCCACTGAACCAGCACGCGCCGAAGGGATCAAGACCGGGATCAGTCGCGCGCGGCGATCACCAGGTCAGGTCCGAAGATCATGTCGGCGTAATCCGCCAGGTAGATCTTCAGCCAGGGCGTGAAGCGTTCGGGATGGCGCGCGACCTCGGCCAGAAGGTCATGGTAATCGATCCAGCGGATGTCCATCACCTCGTCCGGGTTCGGCGCAAGGGTCATCTCCGCACCCGCCCGGCCCAGGAAGACATCGACCACCTCATGTTCGATCATGCCGTTGCCGACATCGGCACGGTATTCCAGCCGGTGCCGGTGTTCGGGATAGAGCCCGGTGATCCCCAGCTCCTCGCGCAGGCGGCGCACCGCGCAGGCGGCGGGGTCCTCGTCCCAGTCGGGGTGGGTGCAGCACGTGTTCGCCCAGAGGCCGGGGGTGTGATACTTGCCCATCGCCCGGCGTTGCAGCAGCACTTCCGTTCCCCGGATCACGAAAACCGACACGGCCTTGTGCCGCAGACCCTGCTGGTGCGCGGCCAGCTTCTCGACCGGGGTCAGTTCGCCGTTGACCCAGGCCGGGATCATGAGGCTCATATCCGTTCCGGCGAGACCAGTCCCGTCAGGTGGGCCAAGTTCTTGAGGCCGATCTTCAGATGCGCCAATGGTCTCGCCTTGACCAGCCGCTTGTTCATGTAGGCCTCGAAAGTCAGGCGTTGCACGTCGATGTCATGACACAGCGACACGAAGCGTTCGCGTCGGTTGTCCGACCTGTAATAGGCATTCTGCATGGATTGCAGAACCCGGAACACGGTCTTGTGTTCCTTCATGAACAGTTTCCGCGCCAGTTGCAGGTCCTTGACGCGCCCGCTGGCCAGGCAGGCCGCGCAGGCGGTCGCGGCGACGCGGCCCGCGACCATCGCGTAATAGATGCCTTCGCCCGAAGACGGCGCGACGACGCCCGCCGCGTCGCCCGCCAGCACCACGTCGCGGCCATTGTCCCAGCGGTCCAGCGGATGCAGCGGGATCGGAGCGCCTTCGCGGCGCAGGGTTTCGCACTCGGTGAGGCCGCTGGCCTGGCGCAGGGCGGCGGTGGCCTGTTTCAGATCGACATCCGTGTGTCCCGTGCCCATGCCCACGCTGGCGCTTTCGCCATGGGGGAAAACCCAGCCATAGAAATCCGGGCTGATCGCGCCGTCATAGATCACGTCGCAGCGGACGGGGTCGTAGACCTCGTTCTTGGGCGGGGCCTTGATGATCTCGTGATAGGCCAGGACGTAAGGTATCTTGTCCCAACCGGGCACCTCGGCCTTGCCGACCCTGCTGCGCGCGCCGTCCGCGCCGATGATCAGGCGGGTTTCCAGCGCCATCTCCTCGCCGCTGGCCTTGTCGCGGTAGATCACGCGCGTGCCGTTGTCGCGCTCGATCCGCAGGAAGGTGCCGACGCGGTAATCCGCCCCTGCCTCCTGCGCGCGTGCGCGCAGGAAAGGATCGAAATCCTTGCGGTCAACCATGCCGACGAAACCGTTCTCGATCGGGATGTCCACCATCCTTCCGGTGGGCGAGATCATGCGCGCCGTGTTCACCTTGGCGACCAGTTGTGCATCGCCGATGTGGAAATCCTCCATCAGCCGGGGCGGTATGGCGCCGCCGCAGGGCTTGATCCGGCCCTCGCGGTCCAGAAGCACCACCTTGTGACCCGAGCGGGCCAGGTCCTCGGCTGCCGTGGCCCCGGACGGGCCGCCTCCTACGACGACGACATCATACATGCGATCATTCTCCCGGAACCAGGGTTGCGGATTTGACGACGCCGCGTTCCATGACCTGCAGGGCCATCAGGGCGGCAATCACGAAAAGCACGGCCTCCGCCAGGAAGACCGCTCCGAAGGCTGTGGCATCGTCGGCCAGCCCCTGGCGCATCAGGTCGGCGGCGGCGGCACCCGCCAGTCCGCCGAAGCCCGCGGCCAGCGCCTGGGCCGCACCCCAGAGCCCCATGCGCGTGCCTTCGCGTGCGCTGCGCCCCCGGCCTGCCAGCGCCATCATCGATCCGATGGCGGCGACGGCGAACATGCCGTTGAAGAAACCCAGACCCGTCACGGCGGCGACCAGAGGCGCGCCGGGGCCGATCTGGCCGAGGGCGCTGATGATGCCCAGCATGGCCGCCGATCCCAGGCATCCCGCGACGACCCAGGCCTTCAGCGATCCGATGCGCAGGCCGGTGGCGGCGACGCCCACCAGCACCATGCCGACGAAGACCCCGCCATTCTGCGCGCCCGACAGCGACGTGGACTGACCCGGCGTGAAGCCGAAGACAAGGCCCGCATAGGGTTCCAGGATCAGCTCCTGCATGAAATAGGCGGTCATCGACAGGAAGACGAAGATGGTGAAATTCCGCGCCTCGCGCTCGCCCCAGATTTCGGCCAGTCCATGCCGGAAGGGCATGTCCTCGGGCTGGGGCGAGGCATCGACGCGCGCCTCGATCCCGCGCATCGCCAGCGCGGTCAGCGCCACGGCGCCGAGGCAGACGATGGCGACGATCCGCAGCAGCAGGGCAGGCGAATAGGGGTCGAGGAAGGCGCCCACGGTGCCCGCCGTCGCGGCGATCCCGAAGATCATCATCAGCCAGGTGATCGTGGCCGCCGCCGCGCGCCTTTCAGGGGCGGTGGCCGTCGCCAGCAGCGCCAGAAGCGACGTGCCCGAGGCCCCGACGCCGACCCCGATCAGGCCATAGGCCAGGATCGACAGCGCGAGGCCCAGGCCGAACGCGCCCTCCATCACCGTCACGCCGAGCGCCGCCAGGAAGGCCCCCAGCGCCAGCGCGGCCATGCCGCCCAGCACGAAGACGGTGCGGTTGCCCTTGGTGTCGGACCGGAAGCCCCAGTTGGGCCGTGTGATCTGGATGCCGTAATGCAGCGCCACAAGCAGGCCCGGCAGGACCGCAGGCAGCGCCAGTTCGACGACCATCAGCCGGTTCAGCGTCGATGTCGTCAGGACGACCACCGCGCCCAGGCACATCTGCACCAGGCCTAGGCGCACGATGTCGATCCAGCCCAGCCGTCTCATGGTGTGGCTCCCAGGCTGCGCAGCGCGAAGGCCGCGATCATCATGCCCGCGACATAAAGCGTGACGCCCGTGCCGTTGTACCAGGGCGCCTTGGCCTTCGGATCGCGGAACATCACGGTCATCGCCCAGAATTGCAGGGCCAGGACGCCCGCTACGCCCAGAGCGTGCAAGGGCTTGTCCCAATAGGCCAGAAGGGCGATCACGACGACCTGCGGCACGCTCATCACCAGGCAGGCGACCTGCGCCGCTCGGACGGGGCCCAGCGTGACGGGAAGCGAGTTCACGCCCATCTGGCGGTCTCCCTCCAAGGCCTTGAAATCGTTCAGCGTCATGATGCCATGCGCGCCCAGGCCATAGAGAACCGCGACGATCAGGACCGGGGTGGCGGGCGCGCCCGCCGACAGGACGGCGGCGCCGGTGATCCAGGGCAGCGTCTCGTAGCTCAGGCCAACCAGGCCCGGCCCCCACCAGCCCGACCGCTTCAGCCGAACGGGTTCCGCCGAATAGGCCCAGGCGGCCAGAACCCCGAGGATCGTCGCGCCAAAGCCCCAGGGTCCCAGCTGCCAGCCCACCAGCAGCGACAGCGCCGACATGGCCAGCGCGATCCACAGTCCCCAGCGTCCGGGGATGCGGCCCGACGGGATCGGGCGATCGGGTTCGTTGATGGCGTCGACATGGCGGTCGCACCAGTCGTTGGCGGCCTGGCTCATCCCGCAGACGATCGGTCCGGCCAGGATCACGCCCAGGATCACCAGCGGCCATTGACCCGCGGGCGAGACGCCCGAGGACACGACACCGCAGAGATAGGCCCACATCGGCGGGAACCATGTGATCGGCTTGATCAGCCGCAGCATCGCTGCGGGCTGGGGCAATCGCCGGTCTGTCATTGTTTCGCTTACACTCATACTGTCAACTATTGCTGACAGTTCGAGTCGTGGCAAATGAAAACAGGCGCTCCGCGACATCGCGGCGCGCCCGGATTGCCAACAGGGGGAGTTCAGGTGACGCGCCGCCGCCTCAGCGGTCGTGGCCCTTGTTCAGAAGGCCGTATTTGCGCAGTTTGACATAGAGGCTCTGGCGCGACAGGCCCAGCATCTCGGCCGCCGCGACGCGGTTGTTGCGCGTCAGGTTCACCGCCGTCTCGATGCACATCTTCTCGACCACGTCGGTGGTCTCGGACACGATTTCCTTCAGCGTGGCGGATCCCACGAGTTCCATCACGTTGCGGCTGGAATCCTCGGGGCTGGCGGCCGCGGTCTGACGGACCGCCTCGACCCGGCTGCTGTCGCGGATCACGAAGGCGGCCACCGGATGGGTGCCGCCGGTGAGGTACGAGGCCGAGATCTCGGCCGACAGTTTCGAGCCGTAATCGTTCACCAGTTTCGTGGAATAGATCCGCATCTGGCCGGTGCGCCTGGAATTCTCGAGCAGCATTCCCAGGTCGATCTGCCCGCGATGCAGGAAGTCGCCGAAAGACCGGCCCTTCACATCCGACAGATGCGCCGCGTCGATCAGCTCGAGGAAGGCGTCGTTGGCGCTGGTGATCACGCCCTTGGCGTCCGTGAAGAGCATGGCGTCGCTGCCGTCGCGGAACAGCGCGGCCAGGCTGGTCGTCAGCGTGTCGTCGGGACCCTGCTCGCCGCCTTCAGGCTCGATCCGGCACAGGATGATGCGTTCGCCCGCCGCGCGGAAGACGGTCGGCACGATCCGCAATTGCCGCCGTCCGGTCTGGCTGGGCAGGACCATCGCGCCTTCGTCATCGGCGATCGAGGCGTTCAGCAGGCTTTCCACCAACTCGCCCGAACTGCGATCCTTGAAGGCATTGACGAAGGGGGCGCCCGTCAGCTGTTCGCGGCTCATGCCCAGAAGCGCCGCCGCCGGTTCGTTCATGTCCTTGACCCGGCCGTCGCGCACGGACACGAAAACGATGGCGTCGCGGGTGCTGTTCAGCATGACGCGGTAGCGCGCATCGAATTCGCGCCGGGCCTCGTAGCCCTTTTCCAGCGCGATCTGCGCCTGCACCAGTTGCTGCTGCGTCTCGGCGATCGGCCGCAGGTCGCGGCCCAGCAGCAGCGCGGTGTTCGTCGTCCCGAGGCGCAGGAAGGCATAACGCACCGGGAATTCCCACGAGGCGTTGTCGCGGTGGTTCAGCTCGATGTGCTTGCGGATCGTGTCGCCCGACAGGAAGGCGGAATGGGCATCCTCGAACTTGGCGACGCTTTCGTCGGTCAGGAAATCCGTCAGCGGGCGCTTGAGCCAATGGTCGAGGTTCCCGAAGGAGTCGGCGCCGTCCTGGATGGTGATCGACAGGATGTTTCCCTCGGGCGAAATCAGCAGCGCGATATCGGCCGCCGCCGCGACGATCTCGCCCAGGAACTCCGATGTTATCTTGACGTCGGTCTCGCTGGTGCCAAGTACGAAGCGCTCGACACTCATCGCGTCGCCCGACGCTGAACGTGTCTCGGCCTTTGTTCGCACGATTTCACCACCTGGTCGATGTCGCTGGTGACCACATCTGCCTTGGTCAAGCGATCGATGTTCCGACATATGCCAAGCACGAGACCGCCCAGCGCGAACACCGGAGCACTGGGTGCCCGGTGTCGTATGTTTTTAATCACTTGTGCAATGGTTTCAAGATCCCGGGTGCGGGAACATGAGAACATGATCACGTCATAATCGCCGCCGATCACACGGTCCTCGATGCCCGAGGGCGTTTCTCCGCAGGAAATCTCGACGCTGGCGCCGCGCCTGCGCAACTGGGCCGCCGCGACGAAACCGCCAAGCGTGTGCTGATCGCCCGACAGCGTGACCACCAGCGCGTCGATCGGAGTGTCCCTGACCGCGGCGCAATCAGGGCTCGAGTAGACGATTTCGCTCAGCAGGCTTTGCAGCCTGACCGAGGCGATCGTCGCTTCGGCAAACCCGAGGTCGCTCTGGACCCAAGCCTCTCCGATCCGCTCGGCGGCTGCGGGTATGTAGCAGTCGATGATGGTCCGGTCGTTCAGGTTGAAGGCCCGCAGATCGTCCAGCACCGCAGCGCAGTCGAAGCTGTCGCGCGCGAGCATGCGCGCCGCGAGGAAGTCGAGGACATCCCGGCGCGGCACGCCTGGCTGCGCCGGGCCCGGTCGCTTGCTCAATTGGGACATGACCTCGCGGGCGAGATCCCTGAAGGCCGCGAGATCGCGACCCATGCCGCGTGCATTCTGGTCGTCATGGGCCATCAAGCACCACCCTCTCGCGCTATCCATGCCGCTAGCCAAGCGACGAGTCGCAGCGCGCTCGGACAAAGCATTCAGGCTTGGGGCCAAAATGTCAAAGAAAATAGACACTCGGCGCAACGCGCGGTCAATTTAGCCCCGAAAACGGCAAAAAACCGCAAAACATCGCCCATTTCTGTCTCTGATAGATGACAGCAAGCGTTAATGGAGGCTGACGTTGCCGGGTTTCAATGTGTAAGTTTCAGTTGACACTCAAATCTGGCGGGCGATACTTTGACCGTATCGACCGCACTTTTCGGAGGGGGAGTCGTCTTGCAGGATACGCGACACGCGCAGTCTCATTCCGTGGGGCTCTACACCCCCGAGGAACGGGCGCGGCGCGACGCGTCGGTCTGGACGCTGATCCAGGGCATTCTGGCCCCGCTGCAATTCCTCGCCTTCGCGGTCTCGCTGGTCCTGGTCGCGCGATACCTCTGGACAGGCGAAGGCTACATGGCCGCGACCATTTCGATCCTGGTGAAGACCGCGTTTCTCTACGTGATCATGGTCACCGGCGCGATCTGGGAGAAGGTCGTCTTCGGCCAGTATCTCTTCGCGCCCGCCTTCTTCTGGGAGGACGTGTTCAGCTTTGTCGTGATCGCCTTGCACACCGCCTATATCTGGGCGCTCTGGACCGGTGCGCTGAGCCCGGTCGAGTTGATGTGGGTGGCGCTGGCGGCCTATGCCGCCTACGTCGTCAACGCCGCGCAGTTCCTTCTGAAACTCCGCGCCGCACGACTGCAGTCGCAGGGGGTGGCGGCATGACCGACCAGTCGCCCCTGACCCCCGCGCCCGGATGCCGCGACACGCCGGTGCTGAAACAGCGCGGCCAGCGCGAGGTCTTCTGCGGCCTGACCGGCATCATCTGGCTGCACCGCAAGATGCAGGACGCCTTCTTCCTGGTCGTGGGCAGCCGCACCTGCGCCCATCTTCTGCAATCGGCCGCGGGCGTCATGATCTTCGCCGAGCCCCGCTTCGGCACGGCGGTCCTGGAAGAAACCGATCTTGCGGGCCTCGCGGATGCCCAGCAGGAACTGGACCGCGTCGTGGCCGAACTGCTGGCGCGCCGCCCCGATATCCGCCAGCTGTTCCTTGTCGGGTCCTGCCCGTCCGAAGTGATCAAGCTGGACCTGCACCGCGCCGCCGAACGCCTGACCGAAGCGCATGCGCCCCATGTCCGCGTCCTGAACTTCTCGGGCTCGGGCATCGAGACCACTTTCACGCAAGGCGAGGACGCCTGCCTTGCCTGCATGGTCCCGGTCCTGCCCCAGACCTCGGCGCGCCAGCTCTTGCTGGTCGGCGCCCTGCCGGACGTGGTCGAGGAACAGGCGGTCTCGCTTCTGGAACAGATGGGCATCGGCCCGATCCGTGTCCTGCCCGCGCCGCGCGCGGACGGCGATCTGGGCGTGGGCGAGAACACCGTCTTCGCCCTGACGCAACCCTTCCTCGGCGACACCCATGCCGCACTGGAACGCCGGGGCGCGCGCCACATCCCGGCCCCCTTCCCTTTCGGCGAGCAAGGCACCACCGCCTGGCTGCGCGCCGTGGCGGACGAATTCGGCATCGACGACGAAACCTTCGACCGCGTCACCGAAGCCCCCCGCGCCCGCGCCCGCAAGGCGGTTGCCAAGGCGTCCGAGACGTTGTCGGGCAAGTCGGTCTTCTTCTTCCCCGACAGCCAGCTGGAAATCCCGCTGGCGCGGTTCCTGACCCGCGAATGCGGCATGACCGCGATCGAAGTGGGGGCACCCTTCATCCACAAGGGGCTGGTCGGTCCGGACCTTGACCTGCTGGAACAAGGGCCCGTGATCTCGGAAGGGCAGGACGTCGATCTGCAACTGGACCGCTGCCGCGCCGCGCGGCCCGACCTGACGGTCTGCGGCCTGGGCCTCGCCAATCCGCTCGAGGCCGAAGGCATGGCCACCAAATGGGCGATCGAACTGGTCTTCACGCCCGTCCATTTCTACGAACAGGCGGGCGATCTGGCGGGCCTCTTCTCGCGCCCCTTGCGGCGTGCGGGGCTTCTCGCCCTCGATACGCCCGCACCTTCCTCTCGCTCCAAATATCCCGGGGGTGCGGGGGCTGGCCCCCGCGCAGGTTTGTCATGAAGCTCACCGTCTGGACATACGAAGGCCCGCCCCATGTGGGCGCGATGCGCGTCGCTACCGGAATGAAGGGCCTGCATTACGTCCTGCACGCGCCGCAGGGCGACACCTATGCGGACCTCCTCTTCACCATGATCGAACGGCGCAACCACCGCCCGCCGGTAACCTTCACGACCTTCCAGGCGCGTGACCTCGGCTCGGACACCGCGCACCTGTTCAAGCAGGCGGCCCAGGACGCCTATGACCGGTTCAGGCCGCAGGCGATGATCGTCGGCGCCTCCTGCACAGCGGAACTGATCCAGGACGATCCGGGGGGCCTCGCCGAAACCATGGGCCTGCCGATCCCGACCATTCCCCTGGAGCTGCCCAGCTACCAGCGGAAGGAGAATTTCGGAGCGGACGAGACCTTCTTCCAGATCGTGCGCACGCTGGCGCGCCCGATGGACAGGACCGCGCAGGTCAGTGCCAACCTGATCGGCCCCACCGCGCTGGGCTTTCGCCACCGCGACGACATCCAGGAGGTGACGGCGCTGCTTTCGGACATGGGGATCAGCGTCAACGTCGTGGCCCCGATGACCGCCTCGCCCGAGGACATCGCGCGGCTGGGCGCGGCGCATCTGAACGTGCTGATGTATCCCGAGACGGCCGAAACGGCAGCCCGCTGGATGGAGCGCGAACTCGGGCTTCCCTTCACCAGGGTCGTGCCCATCGGCGTCGGTGCCACCCGCGACTTCGTGGCGGAAGTGGCCGGATTGGCCAATGTAGAGCCCTATCTCGACGACAGCCGCCTGCGCCTGCCGTGGTATTCGAAGTCGGTCGATTCGACCTACCTGACCGGCAAGCGCGTCTTCGTCTTCGGCGACGGCACCCATGTGAAGGCCGCCGCCCGCATCGCCCGCGACGAGATGGGCTTCGAGGTCGTGGGCCTGGGCTGCTACAACCGCGAAATGGCGCGCGAGATCCGCGCGGTGGCGAAGGAATACGGCGTCACGCCGCTGATCACCGACGATTATCTGGAAGTCGAGCGCGCGATCGAGACGCTCGCCCCGGAGATGATCCTGGGCACCCAGATGGAGCGCCACATCGGCAAGCGGCTGGGCATCCCCTGCGCCGTGATCTCGGCCCCGGTCCATGTGCAGGACTTCCCCGCGCGCTATTCGCCCCAGATGGGGATCGAAGGCGCGAACGTGATCTTCGACACCTGGGTGCATCCGCTGGTCATGGGGCTGGAGGAGCACCTGCTGACCATGTTCCGCGAGGATTTCGAGTTCCACGACGAAGCCGGCGCCAGCCACCACGGCGGCAAGGCGGTCCTGCGCATCGAGGAAGAGGGGGGCTCTGCCCCCCGGCCTTCGGCCTCCCCCCGGGATATTTCCGGGCGAGAGGAAGCAGGGGTTGCGGTTTCCGGCGGAGAGGTGATCTGGCTGGCCGATGCCGAACGCGAGTTGAAGAAGATCCCCTTCTTCGTGCGCGGCAAGGCGCGGCGGAACACGGAAACCTACGCCGCCTCGCGCGGCGTGCGGCAGATCAGCATCGACACGCTTTACGA
>SBFT01000007.1 GCA_006227805.1 Paracoccaceae bacterium | reverse complement strand
CGGATGTCCTCGATGGAAATCACCCGCATCCCCGTCTTCGCCGCCGGGCTGTCGGCCAGGCCCGGTTTCGACTGGGTGAACAGCACGACCGTCGGCGCGGTCGTCTCGGGGTCGGGGAAGACGAAATCGCGGTCACCCGGCGATCCCCGGGTGATCTGAAGATAGATCATGCCGTCGACCAGTCCGTTCCGCCGCACAAGTTCGCGATGCACCTCCAGCAGATCCTCCTTCGACATCGGAGCCTTGATGTCGAGTTCCCGCAGGCTGCGTTCCAGCCGCACCGCGTGGCCGTCGAAATCGATCAGCTTGCCATCGAGGACGCTGGTGACCTCGTAGACGCCGTCCGCCATCAGGAAGCCGCGATCGAAGATCGACACCTTCGCCTCGGTCTCGGGCAGGTAGTCGCCGTTCACGTAGACAATGCGCATGGGCCTTCTCTCCTATCCCCAGAGACCGGCCTCGGGCGGATGCACCCCGGCCGCGTCGTAAGTCAGCGGTCGGTCGCGGTCTTCCGCCAGAAGCAGCGGCCCGTCAAGGTCCACCACCTCGGCCCCCTGCGCGACCAGAACCGCGGGCGCCATGGCGAGAGACGAGCCCACCATGCAGCCCACCATCACCTTGTAGCCTTCCGCCCGCGCCGCGTCGCGCAGCGCCAGCGCCTCGGTCAGGCCGCCGGTCTTGTCCAGCTTGATGTTGACCATGTCATACTTGCCCCGCAGATCGGGCAGCGACGCGCGGTCATGACAGCTCTCGTCCGCGCAGACCGGCAGCGGCCGCGCGATCTCGGCCAGCATCCCGTCCTGCCCGGCGGGCATCGGCTGCTCCACCATGGCGACGCCCAGCCGCACCAGGTGGGGCGCAAGCTCGGAATAGACCTCTGCCGACCAGCCTTCGTTCGCGTCCACGATGATCGTGGCATCGGGCGCGCCCGCGCGCACCGCCTCGACCCGGGGCATGTCGTCGGGCGTGCCCAGCTTGATCTTCAGAAGCGGCCGATGCGCATTCTTCGCGGCCTGCGCCCGCATTGCCTCGGGCGTATCCAGCGACAGCGTATAGGCCGTGATCATCGGCCCCGGCGCGGGCAGTCCCGCCAGGTCCCACACCCTGCGGCCCGCGCGCTTGGCCTCCCAGTCCCAGAGCGCGCAATCGACCGCGTTGCGCGCGGCCCCCGGCGGCAGCAGGCCTTGCAACCCCTCCCGCGTCACCTCCGAAGGCAACCCGGCGATCTGCGCCTCTACGCTCTCCAGCGTCTCGCCATAGCGGGCGTAAGGAACGCACTCGCCCCGCCCGGTCACGCCGCCCGCGCTCACATGCGCGGTCAGCACCTTCGCCTCGGTCCGCGACCCCCGGCTGATCGTGAACACCTGCGCCAGGCGGAAAATGTCGCGCGTCACGTCGATCTGCATCGCGGCCGTCCTCTTCACTTTGCCGAAAAAACTCCCCCCGGAGGGTCGCTCTCCCGGGGGCGCCTACGTCAGGGCTTCCAGCGCATCGACCAGCTTGCCCGCGCCAAAGCGGAACGGGTCGGTCGCGGGCAGGCCAAGCCGCGCCTCGACATCGGCAAGGTAGGCGCGCGCCTCGTCCTCGGCCATGTGCTGGGTGTTGATCGAATAGCCCACCACCACGCAGGCGGGGTTCGCCACCTTCGCCATCGCCAGTGCCGCATCGCGCACCGCCTCCAGCGACGGCAGACGGTAGCCCGGCAGCCCGCGCATGTGCGGGCGCGACGGTTCATGGCAGACGACCAGCGCATCCGGTTGCCCGCCATGGATCAGCGCCAGCGTCACGCCGGAATAGCTGACGTGAAAGAGGCTCCCCTGCCCCTCGATCAGGTCCCAGTGGTCGGGGTCGTTGTCGGGCGTCAGCCATTCGATCGAGCCCGCCATGAAATCCGCGATGACCGCGTCCAGCGGCACGCCCTCGCCGGTGATCAGGATGCCGGTCTGGCCGGTGGCGCGGAAGCTGCATTTCATGCCGCGTTCCCGCATCTCGCGGTCCATGCAGAGCGCGGTATACATCTTGCCGACCGAACAATCGGTGCCGACGGCAAGGCACCGCTTGCCCGTCCGCTTGACACCGTTCGCGATGGGGTACTGGACCGAAGGCACCCGCACGTCATGCAGCTTGCGGCCCGTGGCCTGCGCCACGGCGACCAGATCGGCCTCGTCCCGCAGCAGGTTGTGCAGGCCGGAGGCCAGATCGAAGCCCTCCTCCAGCGCGTTGACCAGGACCTTCTTCCAGGCCTGGCTGATCACGCCGCCACGGTTGGCGACGCCGATGACCATCGTCTTGACGCCCGCCGCCTTCGCCTCTTCCAGGGTCATGTCGGGCAGACCCATGTCGGCGTTGCACCCCTCCATCCGGAACTGGCCGATGGCGTTCTCGGGGCGCCAGTCCTTGATCCCTTGCGCGACCTTTGCCGCCAGGCCGTCGGGCGCATCGCCCAGGAAGAGAAGATAGGGGGTCTCGATCATCTTTGCGCTCCAGCTCTCGTGCCACCCGACCATGGCGGCGGGCG
>SBFT01000117.1 GCA_006227805.1 Paracoccaceae bacterium | reverse complement strand
GCCCCGGACCGCACGGCGGGGGGATCGTCGGGCGGGGCGGCGGCGGCGCTGGCGGCGCGGATGCTGCCGCTGGCGGACGGGTCGGACATGATGGGGTCGCTGCGCAACCCCGCCGGGTGGTGCAATGTCTATGGCTTTCGCCCCACCTATGGCCGGGTGCCGGTGGACCCGGTGGGGGATGTGTTCCTGCACCAGTTGGCGACCGACGGGCCGATGGCGCGCAACATCGAGGATCTGGCGCTGCTTTTGGGCGTGCTAGCCGTGCCCGATGCACGCCTGCCGCATGCCCGCCCGTCAGAGGATTTCGCCGCCGCGCTGTCGCAGCCGCCTGGACACCTGCGCATCGGTTGGCTGGGCGACTGGGGCGGGGCGATGCCGTTCGAGGAAGGCGTATTGCCCTTGTGCCGCAAGGCGTTGGCGGACTTCCCCGATGCAACGGTTGAAGATGTCGCGCCCCCCTGTCCGGCCGCGAAGATCTGGGATGCCTGGATCACCCTGCGCAGTTGGGCGGTGGCGGCGCGGCTGGGGGTGTTCCATGCCGACCCGACCAGGCGGGCGATGCTCAAGCCCGAGGCGATCTGGGAAATCGAGCGCGGGCTGGGCATGAGCGCGATGGAGGTGCACCGCGCATCCGTCCTGCGGTCGGAATGGAATACGGTGGCCGCCGGGCTGTTCGGGCGCTTCGATCTTCTGGCCTTGCCGGTGGCGCAGGTCTGGCCATTCCCGAAGCACTGGGACTGGCCAAAGACCATCGCCGGAATAACGATGGACACCTATCACCGCTGGATGGAGGTGGTGGTCCCTGCCAGCCTGCTGGGTCTGCCGACGCTGGCGGTGCCGGTGGGGTTCGGCACAAACGGCCTGCCGATGGGGGTGCAGCTGATCGGGCCACGAGGGGCGGATGCTGCGGTGCTGCGGGCAGGCCAGGCGTGGCATCAGGCGACCGACTGGCCGGGACGGAGGCCGCCGCAACCCTGAAAAGGACCAGCGGTCAGGGGGTCAACACAAGACGGTCGCGCAGCATTTCCACGCGCTCGAAGCGGTTGAGGAAATCCATCCCCAGCAGCGAAACGCCCAGCGGCCCGTCACCCACCCAGGCGGTCAGATCGCCCAGCGAGGCGCCGTCAAGCCGCACGTCGCGCAGGGTCACGCGTGCAGTGCGGATGATGCCGTTCGCGGTCCGGGCCTCGCCCAGATAGGCCAGCGAACGCCGGTCGATCCCGAGGCGGTCGGAGTCACGGTCGGACAGCACGATCCCGGTGGCGCCGGTATCGACCATGAACCGCACCGGCGTGCCCGAGACATCGAGCGTGAGGTAGAAATGCGTGTCGGGCGCGCGGTTGAGCACCACCTGCGCGCTGCCGTCCAGGGCAAAGCTCTGGCGCTGGCCGGATGGTGCGAAGTCCTGCCAAAGCCCGTAGGCCGCCGCAAGCCCGACAAAGATCAGCAACCAGGCCAATGCCTGCCGGGCCATCTGGCCCATGCGGCCACGGCTTTCCACCACAAGCCACCCCGCGATCGCCGATCCCAGGATCAGCAGATAGGCCAGCCGCGCGAAATCATCCCCTGTCATGCCAAGCCCCCCTTGCCCCGATATGGGGCGCAGGGGGCGGGCTTGCCAGAGGGGGAGGTCATTCCTCGGCGCCGTCCTCGGCCTCGGCGCTGATGCGGGCGACCGAGGCGACTTCCTCGTCCGAGCCGTTCAGGTCCAGCACCTTGACCCCGCCACCCGAGCGCGACAGGAAGCGGATGCCATCAACCGGTACACGGATCGACTGGCCGGAACTGGTGACCAGCATCACCTGATCGGTGGTTTCAACCGGGAAGGCCGCGACCAGCGGGCCGCCGCGCATGGCGGCATCGGCGGCGCGCACGCCCTGCCCACCGCGCCCGGTGATCCGGTAATCGTGGCTGGAGGTGATCTTGCCCAGCCCGCCCGAGGTGACGGTCAGGATCAGATCCTCGGCCGCCGACATTTCGGCATAGCGTTCGGGCGACAGTTGCCCGACCTCGGCCGTGTCGTCCTCGTCCTCGGTTTCGGTCGCCTCGTCCAAGGCGCCCGCCACAAGGCGGCGCTGTTTCAGGTAGGCCGCACGTTCCTCGGGGGTCGCCTCGAAATGGCGGATCACGGCCATGGACACCACGCGGTCGCCGGGCGCCAGCCGCACACCGCGTACCCCGGTGGAATCGCGGCCCTTGAACACGCGGACATCCGTTGTGGCAAAGCGGATGGCGCGGCCAAGCGCGGTAACCAGCAGCACATCGTCGTTCTCATCCGCGATGCGGGCGTTCACCAGGCTGACGCCTTCGGGCAGGTTCATCGCGATCTTGCCGTTGCGTTTCACGTTGGTGAAATCGCTCAGCGCGTTTCGACGCACGTCGCCATCCGAGGTGGCGAACACGATCTGCAACGTATCCCATTCGGTTTCGGGCGCGTCCACCGGCATCAGGGCGGCAATCGACACGCCAGTGTCGATGGGCAGGATGTTGACCATCGCCTTGCCCTTGGCGGTGCGCCCG
>SBFT01000058.1 GCA_006227805.1 Paracoccaceae bacterium | reverse complement strand
TCCTTCTTGAGCCGCCCGAAGAGCTCGTTGATGACCCAGTTCGCGGCGAGCTTGCCGTCGCCGGCCTCGGCCACCACGGCCTCGAAGTAATGCGCCGCGTCGAGGTCGGTCGTGAGCACGCCCGCGTCGTAGTCACTGAGCCCGTATGCGCCCATGAAGCGCGCCTTCTTGGCGTCCGGCAGCTCGGGCAGGTTCGCGGCGATGTCGTCGACCCAGGCCTGCTCGATCTCGAGCGGCAGGAGGTCGGGATCGGGGAAGTAGCGGTAGTCGTGCGCCTCCTCCTTGGAGCGCATGGACCGCGTCTCGCCGCGGTCGGGATCGTAGAGGCGGGTTTCCTGGTCGACCTTGCCGCCTGCCTCGACGATGGCGATCTGGCGGCGCGCCTCGTATTCGATGGCCTGTTGAATGAACCGCATCGAGTTCATGTTCTTGATCTCGCACCGCGTGCCGAGGTGGCTGAAATCGCCGGTCTCCTGGTAGCGTTCATAGGCGCCGGGCAGGCAGATCGAGACGTTGACGTCGGCGCGCATGTTGCCGTTCTGCATGTTGCCGTCGCAGGTGCCGAGATAGAGCAGGATCTGGCGCAGCTTGGTCAGATAGGCGGCGGCTTCTTCCGGGCCGCGGATGTCGGGGCGGCTGACGATCTCCATCAGAGCGACGCCGGTGCGGTTGAGGTCGACGAAGGACATGTTGGGGTCCATGTCGTGGATGGATTTGCCCGCGTCCTGTTCCAGGTGGATGCGCTCGATCCGGACGCGGCGCGCGATGCCTTCGCCCATTTCCACCAGCACTTCGCCTTCGCCGACGATCGGGTGATAGAGCTGGCTGATCTGGTAGCCCTGGGGCAGGTCGGGGTAGAAATAGTTCTTGCGGTCGAACGCGCTGAAGAGGTTGATCTTCGCCTTCAGGCCGAGGCCCGTGCGCACCGCCTGTTCCACGCAGAATTCGTTGATGACGGGCAACATGCCGGGCATGGCGGCGTCGACGAAGGACACGTTCGAGTTGGGTTCCGCCCCGAAGGCGGTGGAGGCGGCCGAGAAGAGTTTCGCGCGGGACGAGACCTGCGCATGCACTTCCATCCCGATCACCAGTTCCCAATCGTGCTTCGCGCCCGCGATCACCTTGGGTTTCGGGGTCTGATAGGTCAGGTCGAGCATCGGGGCACCCTTGTCCTTCGGTCTGAACAGGATGCTTCTAGGCCAGCGGCCGGGGCCAGACAAGGGTCCTGCTGAGGCGCAGGCGGCCGGATCACGCGGTGATGCGGGGGCCCTGCGCGGTGAAGGTGATTTCCTCGCCGCGCGCGATCTCGTCCCGGAACATCCGGCCGAGGACCCGGTAGGCATCGGCGCGGCCGCGCTGGGCGAAGCGGCGCATCGAGGGGATGCGCGCCGCATTGTCGAACCCGTCGGCGGCGTGCGCCCAGATCAGCGGATGCAGCTCGGTCATGTGGTCGCGGATGATCCAGTCGGCGCAGGCCGCGATGCGCGAGCGCGTCAGGTCGCCCGCGTCCTGCAGGCCCAGCTGGTCGCCCACCGCGATCGAGCAATAGGCCGCGAGCAGGTTCGCGGTGGCCTGGTCGGGGCGGCGGTGCAGGATGTCGCGCAGCCCGTCGATGAAGAAATCCGCATCCACGTTCGCGCAGGCGCCCGCATCGTGGGTCAGCGCGTCGAAATAGACCCAAGTATAGGCGCCGTCGCCCCAGATGTCGCCGGTGCGCGAAGCCGTGCGGCGGGCTTCCAGGTCCAGCTGGCCATAGCTGCCGAACCAGCGCGGCAGCAGGTGGTTGCCCATCGCGCGCATGTGGCGCGGATCGTGGGGGTCGAGGTCGATCAGGTCCTCGTAATCGTCGGCGACGCGCAGATGCGGGTCGCGGCTTCCCGGCAGAAGGCCGCAGCGCGCGGCGGCCAGGGCGGGGCTGTCGAGTTCCAGCCCGCAGAAGCGGTCCAGGATCGCGGCGGCACGGTCGAAATGGGCCGCGAAGGCGGTGCGGTTGGCCTCGGCCACCTCGAGCTCGGGGTCCGAGCCGCGCCAGGCCCAAGCGATGTCGATATGCGCCAGCGCCACCGTCAGCCCGATGATGTAGTCGGACTTGTGCTCGCTCAGGACCTCCTCGAGCGCGCCGATCCCGTGCAAGAGGTTCGCGTCCTCGGCCGGTGCCCCGTGCAGCAGGGCATGGGCGGCGGCTTCCACCACGTCCGCGCGCGCGCCGTAGAGCATGAGTTCCGCCACCGGCATTCCGCCCGCGGTCTTGGCGCGGGACAGGTCCGCCCGCGCGGCCTGCGCGGACAGTTCGGCCCAGCGATCCTGGCGCGACAGGAACTGGCCCAGGTTCTGCATCGCGGCGCGTTCGTTCAGGTCGGGCGTGGTGTCGCGGACGGGAATGTGCAGGCGTTGCGCCACGTCCGGCGCCACCTTCAGCCGTTCGGGGTGATAGGCGATGGCCAGGCGCTGGGCCTTCGTGGGGACGTCCTTGCGCAGGCCGAACAGCCTCAGCAATCGGCGCAGGACGTCTGTCGGGATGCGGCGCAGGACATGCATCGGAATATGGGTCTCTTGTCTTCTTCCGTCCTGGAATGGTCTTCCCCGCCCTCTGGCGAGGCTGACAGGTTGCGCTGTCAACTTGGCCTAAACAAGGCGGGACATGGGAAAGGCGCGGGCAATCGGGGGGCGATCCCGTGCCCTTCAGAGCAGCGTGAAGTGGTGCCGTTCGACGCGCAGGCCATGCGCAAGCGCGGCGGCCTCGAGGACCTTGTGGTGCGGCAGGGCCTCTTGCGGCAGGCGGATGCGGCGGCGGTCGGGGGTGACGGCGCTGGCGCGCACGCTGAAGTCGAGCCTGGTGTCCAGCCGCAGGTGGTCGATCCGGTCGAAGGGCAGTTCCCACGCGCGCCTGCCGCTGAACCAGTGCAGGCGACCGTCCTCCAGCCGCAGGCCCGAGCGGCGGTCGCTGACCATGTCCCAGAGGGCGGGCAGGGTGGTCAGGCCCAGCCCCGCGACGATCCACCAGGCCGCCTGGAAGCCCAGCCAGAGGACGGCGAGCCCCAGCCAGACCAGCGCCAGCACGATTGCCGTGCGGCGGTTGCGGCCGCGCGCATCGTGGCGGAAGGGCTCGGCCATCAGCGCCCGCCGGTCACGTCGAGCGTGGTGCCGGTGACATAGCTGGCCCCGTCGGACATCAGCCACAGGATCGCGCTGGCGACCTCGTCCGCGGTGCCCTTGCGCTTCATCGGCACCAGGGGCGCCAGGCGGTCGGCGCGGTCGGGTTCGCCCCCCTTGGCGTGAATGGCGGTGTCGATGATGCCGGGGCGCACCGACAGGACGCGGATTCCCTGGGCCGCGACCTCGTCGGAGAGGCCCTTGGTGAAGGTGTCGATCGCGGCCTTCGACGCGGCGTAGTCAAGGTATTGATTGCCCGATCCCAGCCGCGCGGCGGCGGAGGAGAGGTTGACGATCACCCCGCCCGCGCCCATGCGCAGGACGGCCTCCTTCGCGACCAGCATGGCGCCGATCACGTTGACGTCGAACATGCGCCTCAGCCGGGCGTGGTCCATGTCGGTCAGCCGTGCGGTGGGCCCGACGATGCCGGCGTTGTTGATCAGCGCGTCGAGGCGCGGGATGTCCGCGAACATCGCCGCGATGGCCTCGGGATCGCCTACATCGGCCTGGACGAGGCGCACCTGCGCGCCCGCGGCGCGGGCGTCCCGCGCCACGGCCTCGGCGCCCGCGCGGTCGGAATTGTAGCCGAGGATGAGATGATAGCCCTGCGCGGCGGCCGCCCGCGCGCAGGCCGCGCCGATGCCGGCCGAGGCGCCGGTGATCAGGCAGAGCTTGCGGGTCATGCGCCGCCCCCCGCCGCGAGGATGCGGCTGACCATCTCGTTCGTGTCGCGGCTGAGGCCGTCGCGGGCCAGGATGCGTTCCAGCGCGGCGCGCGCATGGGCCCGGCGGCCCGCGTCATAGCGCGTCCAGGTCTGGAAGGCCGAACACATCCGCGCGGTGGTCTGCGGGTTCACCGCGTCGAGGCGGATCAGCCAGTCGGCCAGCAGGGCATAGCCCGCGCCGTCCGCGGCATGGAAGCCCGCGTGGTTCATCGACAGGGCGCCGAAGACGGAGCGGAAGCGGTTGGGGTTCTTCCAGTTGAAATCGGCATGGTCCGTCAGTCGCCGGGTGATGGCGGCGGCGCGGGCGGGGTCGGCGTGGACGATCTGAAGCATGAACCACTTGTCGATCACCAGCCGTTCGTGCCGCCACTGGCGATAGAAGGCCGCCAGTTCGTCCTGGCCCATGTTCGCCGCCAGAAGGCAGCCCAGCGCGCCCAGTTGCTGGGTCATGTTGGTGGCGCCCGCATATTGCGTGGCGGCCTGCGCACCGCCGTCGAGCCGTGTGAGCAGCGACAGGGCCGCGTTGCCCAGCGCGCGCAGGCCGGACTGGCGCGCGTCGGGGCGGTAGGGCTCGTCCATCTGGCACCGGGCGTAGAGACCCGGCAGCAGGTCGCGGCAGGTTTCGGCCAGCGCCTGTTTCAGCGTCTCGGTCGCCCGCCAGATGCGCATCGGGTCGGGCGTCGCGCCGGTTTCATGGATCGCGGCGGCGAGGTCGGATTGCCCCGGCAGCGACAGCATCAGCGCGCGATAGGCGGGGTCGAGCGTGTCATCCCGCAGAACGGCCAGGATCCCGTCCAGATAGGCGGGATCGGGGCGGGTGTCCTTGCGCGCCATCCCGATCAGCGTCGCCCGCGCCAGGGCGCGGCCGGCGTCCCAGCGGTTGAAGGGATCGGTGTCATGGGCCAGCAGGAAGGCACGTTCGGCGCTGGTCGTGTCGCGGTCGAGGATCACGGGCGCAGAGAAGTCGCGCAGGATCGAGGGCACGGGTTTCGCGGCGAGCCCTTCGAAGGTGAAGCTCTGCGTTTCTTGCGTCATCTCGAGCAGCGTGGTCGGCACGACCTCGTCGCCATTGGCGCCCAGAAGGCCCACCGCGATGGGAATGACCTGGGGCTGCGGGTCGGGCGTGGTGGCGCCGGACTTCAGGTGTTGCGTGAAGGTCAGCGTGTAAGTGCCATCATAGTAATGTTCTTCCACCGTCAGCCGCGGGGTTCCGGCCTGGCTGTACCAGCGCTTGAACTGGGTCAGGTCGCGCCCCGTCACATCCTCGAACACGCGCAGCCAATCCTCGATCGTGCAGGCCTGGCCGTCATGGCGCGCGAAGTAGAGGTCGAGCGCCTGCCTGTAGGCCTCGTCCCCAACAAGGCGCTTCAGCATCCCGATCACCTCGGCGCCCTTCTCGTAGACGGTGGCGGTGTAGAAGTTGTTGATTTCCTGAAAGCTTTCGGGGCGCACGGGATGGGCCAGCGGGCCCTGGTCCTCGGGGAACTGGCGGGCGCGCAGGTCGATGACGTCACTGATCCGCTTGACGGCGGCGCTGCGCAGGTCGGCGGTGAACTGGCTGTCGCGGTAGACGGTCAGCCCTTCCTTCAGGCACAGCTGGAACCAGTCGCGGCAGGTGATGCGGTTGCCGGTCCAGTTGTGGAAATATTCATGCGCGACAATGGCTTCGATCCTCTCGAAGTTCACGTCGGTCGCGGTCTCGGGGCTGGCCAGCACGGCGGAGGAGTTGAAGATGTTCAGCCCCTTGTTCTCCATCGCGCCCATGTTGAAGTCGTCGACCGCCACGATGTTGAACTCGTCGAGATCGTATTCGCGGCCATAGACCTCCTCGTCCCAGGTCATCGACTTCTTCAGGGCCTCCATCGCGAAGGCGCATTTGTCCTCGTCGCCGGGGCGCACCCAGATGGCGAGCTTCACATGGCGCCCGGTCATGGTGGTGAAGCTGTCCTCGACGCTCACCAGATCGCCCGCGACCAGCGCGAACAGATAGGCGGGCTTGGGCCAGGGATCGTGCCAGATGGCGTAATGCATCCCCGGATCGGTCGTCAGGTCGGCGCCGAACTTCTCGCCGTTGCCGTTCGACAGAAGCTCGGGCACGGAATCGCGGGGGGCGTTGATGCGCACGGTGAAGACGGCCATCACGTCGGGCCGGTCGGGGTAGAAGGTGATCTTGCGGAAGCCTTCGGCCTCGCACTGGGTGCAATACATGCCGTTCGACATGTAGAGCCCTTCCAGCGCGGTGTTGGCGGCCGGGTCGATCTGCACCTCGGCCTCCCAGGTGAAGGGGGCGTCGGGGACGGCGCAGGTGAGGCCGCCTTCGACAAGATCGGGCGCGATTTCCGTCCCGTCGATGGCGGCGCGGATCAGCTTCAGGTTCTCGCCATGCAGGAAGAAGCTGCGGTCTTCGGTCGCCGGGTTCGGGCGGAACGCAATGCGCGAGCGCACGCGCGTGGCGGTGGGGTGCAGATCGAACGTCAGGTCGACATGTTCGATGCACCAGCCGAAGGGCGCGTAGTCCTTGAGGTGGATCGTCCTGGGGGCGGGGTCGCGCATGGGTCATGCCTCCTTCTCTGCGTCTTTCCTAGGATCATTCGACGGCCGGGACCAGACCCGCCGCGCGGGGATCGCGCGCGGATCCCGGGGCGCGGGCGGATTGGGGCCTGATCCGGAAACACTCCGTTTTTGCCTCTCCAAAAGGTTGCGCGGGCGACGGGTCCGGTATGAATTGGGCAATATTATGTCAAAGCCGAAGGTGACGTGCCGATGAAAGCCCTCTTGACCGCAGCCGCCCTGACCCTGATGGGCAGCGCCCTTTGTGCCGCGCCGGTCCAGCCGGTCAGCTATTCCATCCCGAACGGGAACACCGGCACCTATACCTATTTCGACGACAGCTACGATGCGCCGGGCGCTCCGATCGCCAGCGTCGGGGCCTTGCTGACGGGCGGTCTGGGCGACCTGACGGACGGGATCATCGCCACCGGCAACTGGAATTCGACCGGGTCGCAGGCGGGGGCCACGCCCTATGTCGGGTGGTTCGGCCGCGATCCCGTGCTGACCTTCGCCTTCGACAGGGCCTATGACTTCACCTCGGTCACGTTCCATTTCGACGATTCCAACGGCGCGGGCGGCGTGACGCCCCCGGCCAGCGTCAGGGTCAACAACAACGGGTTTACGCAGGGCGTGCCCGACCCGGCCAGCGGCGCCCCCTTCGCCTTCACGATGTCGCTGGCATCGGTGGCGCCGACGGACGTCCTCCAGTTCCAGATCTTCCGGCGCAACAACAGCTGGATCTTCCTCAGCGAGGTCACCTTCGAGGCACCGGTGCCGGTGCCGCTGCCGGCCTCGGGCCTGTTGCTGCTGGGGGCGATGGGCGGTCTGGCCATGATGCGGCGCAAGCGCGTCTGACCCCTCGACAGCGGTGCTGCGGGGCTTATCTGGCCCCGCATGACCGTGATACTCTGGTTCAAGCGCGATCTTCGGATCGACGATCACCCCGCACTGGCCCGCGCGGCGGCGCTGGGTCCGGTGCTGCCGGTTTACGTGGTTGAGCCGGAGTATTGGCGGCAGGACGACGTCTCGGGCCGTCA
>SBFT01000054.1 GCA_006227805.1 Paracoccaceae bacterium | reverse complement strand
GCCAGCCACAAGGTCGGCTATGGCTCGAAGCTGTTCGTCAAGGACGGCATGTCGGTCACGCGCGGCACCAAGCTGTTCGAATGGGACCCCTATACTCTGCCGATCATCGCCGAGAAGGACGGCACCGCCAAGTTCGTCGACCTGGTGTCGGGGATCGCGGTGCGGGACGAGACCGACGACGCGACCGGCATGACCCAGAAGATCGTGATCGACTGGCGCGCGGCCCCCAGGGGCAACGAGCTGAAGCCCGAGATCATCCTGGTGGGTGCCGATGGCGAGCCGGTGCGCAACGATGCCGGAAACCCGGTCACCTATCCGATGTCGGTGGACGCGATCCTGTCCGTCGAGGACGGCCAGGAGATCAAGGCGGGCGACGTGGTCGCGCGGATCCCGCGCGAAGGCGCCAAGACCAAGGACATCACGGGGGGTCTGCCCCGCGTGGCGGAACTGTTCGAGGCACGCCGTCCCAAGGACCACGCCATCATCGCCGAGGTCGATGGCTATGTCCGCTTCGGGCGCGACTACAAGAACAAGCGCCGCATCACGATCGAGCCCGTGGACGAAACCCGCGAGCCGGTCGAATACATGGTGCCCAAGGGCAAGCACATCCCGGTGCAGGAAGGCGACTTCGTGCAGAAGGGCGACTACATCATGGACGGCAACCCCGCGCCGCATGACATCCTGGCGATCCTGGGTGTCGAGGCGCTGGCGAACTACATGATCAACGAGGTGCAGGAGGTCTATCGTCTCCAGGGCGTGAAGATCAACGACAAGCACATCGAGGTCATCGTGCGCCAGATGCTGCAGAAGTGGGAAATCGCGGATTCGGGCGATACCGTGCTGCTGAAGGGCGAGACGGTGGACAAGGCCGAATTCGACGAGGCCAATGAAAAGGCCATCGCGCGTGGCGGACGCCCCGCCACCGGCGAGCCGATCCTGCTGGGCATCACCAAGGCCAGCTTGCAGACCCGGTCCTTCATCTCGGCCGCGTCCTTCCAGGAGACGACCCGCGTCCTGACCGAGGCTTCGGTCCAGGGCAAGGTCGACAAGCTGGTGGGCCTGAAGGAGAACGTGATCGTGGGCCGCCTGATCCCCGCCGGCACCGGCGGTGCGACCCAGCGCGTGCGCCGCATCGCGCAGGAACGCGACAACAAGGTGATCGAGGCCCGCCGCGAGGAGGCCGAAGCCGCCGCCGCGCTGGCCGCGCCGACCGATGCCGATGTCGTCAATCCCTTTGGCATGATGGCCGACGCGCCGGAAAGCCGCGATTGATCGCAGCCGATCCCAAGACCTGGAAAGGCCCCGCCCCTGCGGGGCCTTTTCGTTTCGCCCAGCGCCCGTCCGCGCGGCCTTGCCATCACCGGACATGCGGTGTTTGGTGACGCCAAGGGGCGCAGATCAGACGGTCGGACGGGAATGGATATCAGAACGCGCATCGTGGGCTTGCTGCGGTTCTCGGTCCTGACGCCGACCTATTATTCGGAACGCTTCGACAGCCTGGACAAGACCGCCGCGCATCTCTTCGCGGCCCAGCGGATGGCTCTGCGGTTCCACCTCTTCGAACGGCTCTGCCTGCCGTCCCTGACCCGCCAGACCGACCGCGACTTCACCTGTGTCGTGCTGACGGCGGAAAGCCTGCCCGCGCCTTTCATGACCCGCCTTGCCGACCTTCTGGCCCCGCATCCGCATCTGCGCCTGATGCCCGTGGGGACCGAGAACCATTACCAGCTGATCCGCCAGGGCTATGAGGCGGTCGGGACCGGCGACGCGACCCATCGCATCCTGTTCCGCCTCGACGACGACGACGCGGTCGACCTCGGCTATGTCGCCCGGCTGCGTAGGCTGGCGGATGGGTTCCTTCGGATGAACGGGCCCGAGAAGCCCACCGTGATCGCCTTCAATCGCGGCTATTATGTCCGCCGCGCCGAGGACAGAGGCGAGAACGACGTCTTCGACGCGCGGGAACGCGCCCCCATCTCGACCGGCACCGCCCTGGTGGCGCCGGTGGGATATCCGCGCAATCCCTACCGCTACAACCATCGCGCGCTGGGCCAGCATTACAATACCTATACGGACATCTCGGTGCCGGGCTTCATCCGCACCATCCATGGCGACAACAAGTCCAGCCCCACGACGATGGGACCGCATCACCGCATGAAACAAGCCCGGATCGAGGACGAGCTGCGCGCGCATTTCGGGACCGACCTGGCCAGCCTGAAGGCCCTCTAGATGACCGACAACCTGCGCGGCGCGCTGCTGATGATGGGGTCCATGTTCGCCTTCACGGTGAACGACACCTACGTCAAGCTGATCGGCGACGCGCTTCCGCTGTTCCAGATCATCGCGCTGCGCGGCGTCGCGGCGACGGTCGTTCTGATCGTGATGGCGCGCGCGATGGGGGCGCTGGATCTCCGGATGCCCCGCCGCGACATGGGCCTGATCGCCCTGCGCTGCCTGGCCGAGGCGGGGGCCGCCTGGTTCTTTCTGACGGCGCTGATCGCCATGCCGCTCGCCAATGTCAGCGCGATCCTGCAGGCCACGCCGCTGATGGTGACGCTGGGCGCGGCGCTGGTCTTCCGCGAAGCCGTCGGCTGGCGCAGGTTCAGCGCCATCGCCGTGGGCTTCATCGGTGTCCTTCTGATCATCCGGCCCGGCCCCGAGGGTTTCAGCCTGGCCGCCTTCTATGCGCTCGCCTCGGTCTTCTGCGTCACCGTGCGGGACCTGGCGACGCGCCGGATGTCGGCGAAGGTGCCGTCGCTGACCATCACCGTGCTGACGTCCGGGGCGGTCACGATCTTCGGCCTGATCGGCAGCGCCTTCGTGGACTGGCAGCCGCTGGACCGCCAGGTGTCGCTCTACCTGGTGGGATCGGGCATCTTCGTGATCGGGGGCTATCTGCTGAGCGTCATGGTGATGCGGGTGGGCGACGTGTCCTTCGTGGCGCCGTTCCGCTACACCAGCCTGATCTGGGCGCTGATCCTGGGGTTCTTCGTCTTCGGGCACTGGCCGACGACGCTGACCCTGGTGGGGGCCGCGATCGTGGTGGGGACGGGGCTCTATACGCTGTTCCGCGAACGCGCGCTGCGCCGGTCAATCGCGCGGGCCAACGTCGCGCCCCGGGTTTGACGGGCCCGCATCCGAATGGATCGCATCCGAATGGATCGCGCGCACCCGGTCGCAATCGATGGCGAAGCGGCGCGCCACATGCGCCTCGCCCGCGGCGTCGAGACGCCTCAGCGCCACCGGGGCGATGCCGTCCTTCTGGCGGCTGTCGTTGTGCTCGTTGTGCCCCCGGATCAGCATGTCGCTGTCGCTGCGGCGGATGACCGGCATGTGCCGGGCCAGCTTGGCATGTCCGAAATTCATCACGCTCAGGTCGACGCCGCGGCGGAACACGACGCCCAGGGCGGCGGTGGTCAGAGGCGCCTGCGTGGGCGCCACCGACAGGCCCTCCGCATCGGCGCGCGCGATGAAACCGCGGTTGAAGTCCACGGCGAAATGACGGTGCCGGGCGAAGAGCCCCGCATGGGCCAGCGCCTCGGCCCGCAGACGTTCGACGAAATCGACCGCCACCGCGTCGTCGTCGTCCATCCGGAACTGCGCCGAGGGCCCCTCACCGGCCGGACCGCGCACCGCGTTGATCGCCTGGCGCATCACCTGGCGGTGCGGTCCGGGCGGATGGGCCTGGATGACGGCCTGCGGCAGATCGGCCACCAGCGCGCGCAGCCGCGCCAGGTAGGGTGAGGGCAGGCTCTCGCCCACCACGATCACCAGGGTGAAGTCCGGGTCGGTCTGCGCCCGCAGGGGCGGCAGGGTCAGCGCGGCGAAGGTGCGGAACCGCTCCTCCATCCGCGCGGGCGCATAGAGATAGGCCTCGCGCGCGGGGACGCTGTCATGTTCGACCTGAAATCCACCCAGCGCCGGATAGGAAAACCGGCACAGCCCGATCACCTGCATCGCATCTTCCCTGTGCCCCCCGGCGGCCTTGTGCCCGGCGGCTTCAGACTTGGCATTCCGCGCGGCATGGCGCAAGCGGCGGCACGGTGTTGACAGCCCCCGCGACTCCCCCTATACGCCCGACATCTCGACGCGGGGCATCAGGCTCCAAGGTCGACATCAGAACTGTAGTGGTCACGATCCGGTCCCTGTTGACCCGATCCTCTGGAAACCCACCGCGTCGTCCCGGAAACAGGGGACGAAGGCGGTTTTTGCGTTTTGCGGACGCGCAAGATGCACGCTGAATGGAAACCGCGGGGGTCTCCCGCATGACACACGTGTTGTTGAGACGGGGAAAGAACCCAATGCCAACGATCCAGCAGCTGATCCGCAAGCCGCGTCAGCCCAAAGTCAAACGCTCGAAGTCCCAGCACCTGGAACAGTGCCCGCAGAAGCGCGGCGTCTGCACCCGGGTCTACACCACCACGCCGAAGAAGCCGAACTCGGCCATGCGGAAAGTCGCCAAGGTGCGCCTGACCAACGGCTACGAGGTCATCAGCTACATTCCCGGTGAAAGCCACAACCTGCAGGAACACTCGGTTGTGCTGATCCGCGGCGGCCGCGTGAAGGACCTTCCGGGCGTCCGCTATCACATCCTGCGCGGCGTGCTGGACACGCAAGGCGTCAAAGACCGTAAGCAGCGCCGTTCGAAATACGGCGCGAAGCGTCCGAAGTAAGAGGATAGACACATGTCTCGTCGTCACGCCGCCGAAAAGCGCGAAGTCCTGCCCGACGCCAAGTATGGCGACCGGGTTCTGACCAAGTTCATGAACAACCTGATGATCGACGGCAAGAAGTCGGTCGCGGAACGTATCGTCTACAGCGCGCTGGACCGCGTCGAGACGAAGATCAAGCGCGCGCCGGTGGAAGTGTTCCACGAGGCGCTCGACAACATCAAGCCGTCGGTCGAGGTCCGCTCGCGCCGGGTCGGTGGCGCCACCTACCAGGTGCCGGTCGAGGTTCGCCCCGAGCGCCGCGAGGCGCTGGCGATCCGCTGGCTGATCGCCGCGTCGCGCAACCGCAACGAAAACACGATGGAAGAGCGCCTGGCGGGTGAACTGCTGGACGCGGTCCAATCGCGGGGTTCGGCCGTGAAGAAGCGCGAAGACACCCACAAGATGGCCGACGCCAACAAGGCGTTCAGCCACTACCGCTGGTAACCTTTCCGAGGCACATATTCATGGCACGCGATTATCCGCTCACCCGCTACCGCAACTTCGGCATCATGGCCCATATCGATGCAGGCAAGACCACCTGCACCGAGCGGATCCTGTATTACACCGGCAAGTCGCACAACATCGGCGAAGTGCATGATGGCGCCGCCACCATGGACTGGATGGAACAGGAGCAGGAGCGCGGCATCACGATCACGTCCGCCGCGACGACGACCTTCTGGCAGCGTCAGGAAGACCCCACCAAGGAGGGGACTTCGGACACCAAGTACCGCATGAACATCATCGACACCCCCGGCCACGTCGACTTCACGATCGAGGTCGAGCGGTCGCTGGCGGTGCTCGACGGCGCCGTCTGCGTGCTGGACGCCAACGCCGGCGTCGAACCCCAGACCGAGACTGTCTGGCGCCAGGCCGACCGCTACAAGGTTCCGCGCATCGTCTTCGTCAACAAGATGGACAAGATCGGCGCCGACTTCTTCAAGTGCGTGCGCATGATCGAGGACCGCACCGGCGCCCGCGCCGTGCCCGTGGCCCTGCCCATCGGCGCCGAGAACATGCTGGAAGGCATCATCGACCTCGTGACCATGGAAGAATGGGTCTACAAGGGCGAGGACCTGGGCGCCAACTGGGTGCGCCAGCCGATCCGTGCCGATCTGAAGGGCCTGGCCGAGGAATGGCGCGGCAAGATGATCGAGGCGGCCGTCGAAATGGACGACGACGCCATGATGATGTATCTCGAAGGCGAAGAGCCGGACGTGGACACCCTGCGCAAGCTGCTCCGCAAGGGCACGCTGTCGCTGTCCTTCGTCCCCGTTCTGGCCGGCTCGGCCTTCAAGAACAAGGGCGTGCAGCCGCTCCTCAACGCCGTGATCGACTATCTGCCCAGCCCGCTGGACGTGGTCGACTACATGGGCTTCAAGCCGGGCGACGAGACGGAAACCCGCAACATCGCGCGCCGCGCCGATGACGCGATGCCCTTCGCGGGCCTGGCGTTCAAGATCATGAACGACCCCTACATGGGCACCCTGACCTTCACCCGGATCTATTCGGGTACGATGTCCAAGGGCGACAGCCTGCTGAACTCGACCAAGGGCAAGAAGGAACGCGTCGGCCGCATGGTCATGATGCATGCCAACAAGCAGGAAGAGATCACCGAGGCCTTCGCAGGCGACATCATCGCGCTGGCGGGTCTGAAGGACACCACCACCGGCGACACGCTCTGCTCGGAAAAGGATCCCGTCGTCCTCGAGACGATGACCTTCCCCGAGCCCGTCATCGAGATCGCGGTCGAGCCGAAAACCAAGGCCGACCAGGAGAAGATGGCGGCCGCACTTCAGCGCCTGGCGGCCGAGGACCCGTCCTTCCGCGTCGAAACCGACATCGAGTCGGGCCAGACCATCATGAAGGGCATGGGCGAACTTCACCTCGACATCCTGATCGACCGCATGCGGCGCGAGTTCAAGGTCGAGGCGAATATCGGCGCGCCGCAGGTGGCCTATCGCGAGACGATCTCGAAAGGGGTCGAGCACACCTACACCCATAAGAAGCAGTCGGGTGGGTCGGGTCAGTATGCCGAGGTCAAGCTGGTCATCGAGCCGACCGAAGCCGGCGAGGGCTACAGCTTCGAGAGCCGCATCGTCGGCGGCGCGGTGCCGAAGGAATACATCCCCGGCGTCGAGAAGGGCATCAAGTCGGTGATGGATTCGGGTCCGCTCGCGGGCTTCCCGGTCATCGACTTCAAGGTGGCGCTGGTCGACGGCAAGTTCCACGACGTTGACTCGTCGGTCCTCGCCTTCGAGATCGCCAGCCGCATGTGCATGCGCGAAGGCATGAAGAAGGCCGGCGCCAAGCTGCTGGAACCGATCATGAAGGTCGAAGTGGTGACCCCGGAGGAATATACCGGCGGCATCATCGGCGACCTGACCTCGCGTCGGGGCCAGGTGACCGGCCAGGACAACCGCGGCAACGCCATCGCGATCAACGCCTTCGTTCCGCTGGCCAACATGTTCGGCTACATCAACACCCTGCGCTCGATGTCCTCGGGCCGCGCGCAGTTCACGATGCAGTTCGACCATTACGATCCGGTCCCGCAGAACATCAGCGACGAGATCCAGAAGAAATACGCTTGACGGGGTGTCGGGCCCAAAAGCCCGGCCTACCCATAACCTGTAGGCCGGGCGCAGGCCCGGCACCTCAATAAGGAGACCCACCATGGGCAAGGCAAAGTTTGAACGCACGAAACCGCACGTGAACATCGGCACGATCGGTCACGTTGACCACGGCAAGACGACGCTGACTGCGGCGAT
>SBFT01000033.1 GCA_006227805.1 Paracoccaceae bacterium | reverse complement strand
CAGGCCCCTCGACGAGGGGCTCGCCCCGGCGGCCCGGCCAGCCCTGGCCCAGACGCGCGCTGGAAAACCCGTCGAGGCACAGCACCGAATGCGACGGCGTGGCGCGCCCCGCGCGCCGCCATTCCGCGCCGAAGCTTTCGCCCGCGCCGCAGTTCACGATCAGCGGACGCCGCCCCGAGGTCAGCTCGAAGGCCAGCGTCGAGGCATGGGCGCCCAGCGACGCGGCCCCTTGCGGCGGAGGGGCGGCATCGATGATGACGCTGGTGCGCCCCCCCGACAGCCGCGCGAAGCCCATCGACAGCCCGTCGGCCCGCATCTCCTTCACCTCGCTGGAGGCAAGCGCGTGATCCAGCCGCCCTTCGAGGCCGCGCCCGCCGCCGTGGAACCGCGCCAGCCCGCCATCGGAATGGCGCAGCGTGCGCAGGGTGGGGGCGATCCGGGCGATCGCGTCCTTGTGGGCCTGCGGCACCGGCCTGCCGGTTTCCGCAAGCGCCGCGGCAGCCCAGGTCAGCAACATGAAGACGTCCAGCAATTCCTCGGGGTTGCGGGTCGGCAGGCCGCCCTGTGCGTCGATCTGCGCCGCGCATTCCCGCGCCAGGGCGCTGATCGCGGGGGCGGCCAGCGCCTCCTTGCCCTCGAGCGCCAGCCCCGCATAGACGAGGCCGGTCAGCGCCTCGAACCGGGGCAGGCCGGGATATGCGCTGCGCCAGCGTTTCGACAGGAACCAGGTCTGGCCCGCCAGCACGCGGAAAAAGGCCTGACTGGCGGCGCTGTCCTGGCCGCGCAGCAGGAAGATCGCGTGGTTGATCCAGCGGATCACGCGGCGGCCGGTCAGGTCGGGCGACCAGCCGTGGCCCTCGCCCGCGCCATAGCGCTCGATCCAGCCCCAGAGCCATTTCTGCGCCAGCGCGCGGGCCTGTACGTCGCCGGCCGAGGCCAGGTCGTCCAGCCAGGCGAAGCCGTGGATTTCGTCGAGATAGGCGGTGTCCGGTGGCTCGACCGCCCAGAGATCGCAATCCTTCGCCTCGATCAGGTAGCCCGCGAACAGAAGGTTGCCCGCGACCATCTGGCGCCCGCGGGCGAAACTGCCGATGCTGCGCGGTTCGGGCTGCGACACGAAGCCCCGCACCGAGGCCTGGCGGCGGCTGAGACGCGCGAAAAGACGGTTCAGGAACCGCACGCGTCGATCCGCCCATCGGGTGTCTGAAGTCATCCGCTCTGCCTCTCACGCTCTTTGGCGTCTTGGGACGGATGATAGCCGCGGATGGCCCTCAAGTCACCGCAGAAAAGGCGCTCAGGCGGTTTTGTGCAGGCAGGCGATGTAGAAGCCGTCGAGGCCGCCGCGATCGGCCCAGAACGACGGCAGGATGCGCAATCCGCCCTGGTCGTCGATCCAGGCGGGATCGATCCCGGGGCGGTCGAGATCGGCGGGATCGAGGCGCGCGTCCGGGTGCCGGGCCAGCGCCTCGGCCACCTGGACCTCGCCCTCGTCCGGCAGGACCGAGCAGGTGCAGAACACCATCCGCCCGCCGGGGCGCAGCAGACCCCAGGCATGGTCGATCATCGCGGCCTGCAGATCGATCAGCGCCCCGAAGTCGGACCCGTCCTTGGCATGGGGCAGATCGGGGTGGCGGCGGATCGTGCCGGTGGCCGAACAGGGCGCATCCAGCAGGATCGCGTCGTAGAGGCCCGTCTGCGCCAGCGCGTCCTCGACCCGGCACTCGGCCTTCAGGCCGGTGCGGGCCAGGTTCTCGGTCACCCGCCGCATCCGGGCCTCGGAGACATCCACCGCGACGACCTGCGCCCCGGCGGCGGCCAGTTGCATCGTCTTGCCTCCGGGCGCCGCGCAGAGATCGAGGATGCGTTCCCCCTCGCGCGGGGCCAGCACGCGGACGGGCAGGGCGGCGGCGGCGTCCTGCACCCACCAGCGGCCCTCGGAAAACCCCGGCAGCGCCGACACCGCGCCGGCACCCTGCACCCGGATGCTGCCGGTCGGCAGGCGCTGGCCCAGGGCGTCGCCGATCGGATCGGCGGCGTCCTTCAGTGTCAGGTCCAGGGGCGCGCCCCGGAGATGCGCGGCCTCCATCGCGGCCACCGCCTCCGCGCCCCAGGCATCGCGCAGCGGGCGGCGCAGCCAGTTGGGCAGGCGCGGCGCGCGCATCCGGGCGAACTCGGCCGGGGCCTCCTCGGCCATCTTGCGCAGGACCGCGTTGACAAGGCCCTTTAGGTTGCCGTGACGGCGGCTGCGGCCCACCTGCGTCACCAGATCGCTCACCACGCCATGCGCCGCCGCGCCCAGTCCCAGTTCGACCGTGCCCAGCCGCAACGCGTTCTCGACGGCCAGGGCGGGGCGCTTGCGCAGGTGGCGTTTCAGCAGGCGGTCAGCGGTGTCGAGATGGCGCAACGTCTCCAGCGCCAGGCGCTGCGCGCGGGCGCGGTCGGGTGGATCCAGCGCGTCAAGCAGGCCCGCGCCCAGGCTCTCCGCGATCAGCCGCCCTTCGCCCAGCGTCGCGTCCAGCAGCGCCAAAGCCGCGCGCCGTGCCGCCGTCCCCTGTTCCGCCATGCCTCTCCCCGGCTTGCCCCGTCAAGATCGGCGCGTATATCAAGGGGCAGACCTGAAAGGAAGCCGCGATGAGCGACCCCGCCCGAGACGATCTGCCGCCCGCCGCCCGGCGCGCCCTGGCCGAGGCCGAGGAACGACGCCGCAAGGCCAAGGCGCTCGAGATGCCGACCGAACTGGGCGGCCGCGAGGGGCCCGAACCCGTCCGCTATGGCGATTGGGAGAAAAAGGGCCTGGCGATCGACTTCTAGAGGCGCATGGCCGGATGGCCCGGCCATGCGGAAGGATCGTTCGACCCGACGTTGTCGTCATGTTCCCCGGGCACGCCGTTGCAGCCGAAGGCATCGGGGATCCCGAAGGCCAGCCGTGGTCAGCGCAGCCGGAACACCGCCGACTGACCCTCGCCCCGGTCCGAGGTGAAGCGGATGCGGTCCCGGTTCACCTGGACTTCCTGGCAGTTGAAGCCCAGATCGGTGCCGCCCCAGAACAGGTCGCGGCAGAAATAGCCGTCCTGCCAGCGCCATTGTCCGGTGACTTCCCAGGCAGCACCCATGCCCGCAATCCCGCCATCGGGGGTCACGGTCAGTTCGACCAGCGGTCGCGTCAGCGTCTTGCCGGCGACGGTTTCGGCGAATTGCGTGGCGCTGGTGATCTTCTGGAATTCCGCCGCTGCGGGCCCGGCAAGCAGGCCGGTGGTGAGGGCGATGGCGATATGGCGCATGATTCAGGACCCCGAGAGGCTTCCGGTTTCGGGAAAGTGATCGTGATACGTGAATTTACACCAGGCGGATCAGTCTGGGGAGATCGTTTTTGCGCGCCCAAACCTGCGATTTGCAGAAAATCGCTGACCCTAGAGGCCCAGCACGTCCATCATGTCGTATTCGCCGGGCGGCCTGCCCTGACCCCAGAGTGCCGCGCGCAGCGCGCCCCGCGCGAACAGCGCCCTGTCGCTGGCGATGTGGCGCAGGACGATCCGTTCGCCGGGGCCCGCGAAGATGACGTCATGTTCGCCCACGATGTCGCCGCCCCGGATCGCGGTGAAGCCGATGTCGCCGCGTCTGCGCGCGCCGGTCATGCCGTCGCGCCCCCGGTCCGAGACATCGGCCAGCGCCACGCCGCGCCCCGCCGCCGCCGCCTCGCCCAGCATCAGTGCGGTTCCCGAGGGCGCGTCGACCTTCTGGTTGTGATGCGCCTCGACGATCTCGATGTCGAAGTCCGTGTCCAGCGCGGCGGCCACCTTGCGGGTCAGCTGCACCAGCAGGTTGACGCCCAGGCTCATGTTGCCCGCGCGCACGAGGACCGCATGGCGCGCGGCGGGTTTCAGCGCCTCGAGCTGCGCATCCGTGAACCCGGTCGTGCCGATCACGTGCACGAGCCTGGCCTGCGCCGCCAGTTGCGCGAAGCCCAGCGTCGCCTGCGGAGCGGTGAAGTCCACGACACCCTGCGCCTGCGCGAAGGCCTCGAGCGGGTCGTCGGTGACGGTGACGCCCAGCGCGGCCCCGCCCATCGCCAGCCCCAGGTCCTGGCCGATCCAGGGATGCCCCTCGCGTTCGACCGCGCCGACCAGCCGCGCCCTGTCGCCCGCGGCGATCATCCGCGCCAGCATCTGGCCCATGCGCCCCGATGCGCCCGTGACCACCAAACCCGGAAGCTGTTCCATGACCTGTCCGTTCCTTCGTTCCTCGCGCCCTCTTATCCAAGCGGGGCCCGCTTGGCAAAGGGCGCGGCACCGCTTAAGTGGAGACCATGGCGAAGAACCTGCATCATGACGGGCCCGGCCCCTCGCAACGCCAGCTCCGCGTGGGCGAGCTGATCCGCCGGACCCTGTCCGAGGTGCTGGCGCGCGGGGATATCCACGACCCCGACCTGAACCGCCTGTCGATCACCGTGGGCGAGGTGCGCACGTCTCCCGATCTGAAGATCGCCACCGCCTACGTGCTGCCCCTGGGCGGCAAGGGGGCGGATACGGTGCTGAAGCTTCTGTCGCGCAACAAGGCGGAGCTGCGTCGGCTGGTGGGCCGCAAGCTGGGCCTGAAATACACGCCCGACCTGCGCTTCCAGATCGACCAGACCTTCGACCGCATGGACGAGACGCGCCGCATGCTGTCGCAGGACGATGTCCGCCGGGACGTCGAGACGTGATCCGCGCCGCGCTGGCGCTTGGCCTGTCGCTGGTCTCGGCCGCAGCTCTGGCCGAACCGGTCGCCTGCCGCGACCAGGACCAGGGCACAAACCGCTATGCGGTCTGCGAGATCGACATGGGAAAAGCCGACCTGCGGCTGTTTCTCTCCGATGAGACGGGCGCGCCCTACTGGCATTTCGACCGGCTCGACCGGGCCCTGCGCGCGCAGGGCCTGCACCTGATCCTTGGCATGAACGGCGGCATGTATCACAGCGATCGCCGCCCGGTGGGCCTCTATGTCGAGAACGGGGTCGAGACGCAGCGCCTGATGCGCGGCGCGGGGCCCGGCAATTTCGGGCTGGTCCCGAACGGCGTCTTCTGCATCGAGGACGGCGCCGCCCGCGTGATCGAGACCGAGGCCCTGGCCGCCGCCCCGCGCGATTGCCGCTTCGCCACCCAGTCGGGGCCGATGCTGGTGATCGACGGCGAACTGCATCCGCGCTTTCTTCCCGACAGCACCTCGCGCTACGTGCGCAACGGGGTGGGGACCAGCGCGGACGGCAAGACCGTTTTTTTCGCGATCTCGCGCAATCCGGTCACCTTCCATGAATTCGGCCGGTTCTTCCGGGACGACCTGGGGCTGGATCAGGCGCTTTACCTGGACGGCAACATCTCTCGGCTGTTCGCGCCGCAGCTGGGGCGCGACGATCCGGGCTTCCGGATGGGTCCGATCCTGGGCGTGGTCGCGCCTGCGGGCGATTGACGGCACCGGACCTCTGCCTATAACCGCCGCTCTCACGGGCGCAGGCGAAAGGATAGTGCAGGCATGGCACGCAAGGGGCGCGACATCTCGGGCTGGCTGGTGGTGGACAAACCCGCCGGGATCACATCGACCGCCGTGGTCAACAAGGTGCGCTGGGCCTTCAACGCGAAGAAGGCGGGCCATGCCGGCACGCTCGACCCCGAGGCGACCGGCGTCCTGGCCGTGGCCCTGGGCGAGGCGACGAAGACGGTGCCCTACATCACCGACGCGCTGAAGGCCTATGCCTTCACCGTCCGGCTGGGCCAGGCCACCAACACCGACGATGCCGAAGGCGAGGTGATCGCGCAAAGCGACGCGCGCCCCACCGACGACCGGATCAAGGCCGCGCTGGGTGCCTTCCTGGGCGAGATCATGCAGGTGCCGCCGAAATTCTCGGCCGTGAAGATCGACGGTGAGCGCGCCTACAAGCTCGCCCGCGAGGGCGAGGCCTTCGAGGTGCAGGCGCGCCCGCTCTGGGTCGAGGAACTGGTGATGACGGACCGTCCCGACGCCGATCACGTCACACTCGAGATGATCTGCGGCAAGGGCGGCTATGTCCGGTCGATCGCGCGCGACCTGGGCGCGGCGCTGGGCTGCCATGGCCATGTCACCGCGCTGCGCCGCCTGTGGTCGGGGCCCTTCCGCGCCGAGGACGGCCTGTCGCTGGACCGGATCGAGGAGATGGCCCGCACGCCCGAACTCGACGCCCATCTGCGCCCGCTGGAAGATGGCCTGGCCGACCTGCCCGAGTTGCGCTGCACCCCGGAAGGCGCAGTCCGCCTGCGCCACGGCAATCCCGGCATGGTCTTCGCTTCCGACGTCGAATACGGCGACGAGGCCTGGGCCTCCTTCGAGGGGCGCGCCGTGGCCGTCGGCGTCTACAAGGCGGGCGAGTTGCACCCCGACCGGGTGTTCAATCAGACGGCCTGAGCCGGAACACCTTCGACACGATCACCCAGGCGCCGTCATGGTGCAGCAGCGTCAGCGTGTCGTCATAGTGGTCGCCCAGCCAGATATCCTCGACCTGGACGACAGCGGTATCGCCGGTCACGGTGATGGCGTTGATCCGGAACCACGGGTCGGGGTCGGGTGTCTTCACCGCCGCCCGGACCGTGGCGATGAAGGCCTCACGGTGGTCCCATTCCAGTCCGCCGTCGAAATGACCGATCGAACAGGCCTTCTCGTGCATGGCGCGCCGGATCAGGTCGGGGTCGGCACGACACATCCCCAGCACATAATCGCGCACGCAGGCGCCGATTGCGGCGAAGGTGTCGGTGGTGTCCATTGAACCTCTCCTCCATCGATGACAGAAAGCCTAGCATGTCTGTCACCGGAAACGAACCGGGCCTGATCACCCGCACCCATGTGAAGGGCGACGCCCCTTCGGTCGCGGTCTATTCCCCGTGCGAGCGGTATCGCTACAGCCTGACGCGGACCTGGAACCCGAAGGGCAGGCGGGTGATGTTCGTCATGCTGAACCCCTCGACCGCGACCGAGGTGCAGAACGATCCCACCGTCGAACGCTGCGAGCGCCGCGCGCGCGCGTTGGGCTACGGCGCCTTCCGGGTCACGAACATCTTCGCCTGGCGCGATACCGATCCGCGGCTGATGCGCGCCGCCGCCGATCCTGTCGGCCCGCTCAACGACACCGCGATCCTGGACGGGGCCGCCTGGGCGGACCGGATCGTCGCCGCCTGGGGCACCCATGGCGCGCATCTGGGCCGGGGGGCGGCGGTCGAGCATCTGCTGCGCGGCGCGGGCCATCCGCTGTTCCATCTCGGCCTCAGCCAGGCGGGGCACCCGAAGCATCCGCTCTACATCGCCTACACCCGGCAGCCAGAACCTTGGGTGATGCTGCATTAACCATTGATTTCAATGGGCTTTGACCGCTCTCGCCTCGTTGTGAGACGATCGCCACGGGTTGGTCTGTGGTGATGTGGGGCGCGGGATGTTTCTGCTTGCGGGTGTGGTGGGCCTGTTCGCCGTCGGTGCGGTGGG
>SBFT01000012.1 GCA_006227805.1 Paracoccaceae bacterium | reverse complement strand
GCCCGAGCTTTTGCTGATCGAAGCCGCGCCGGAAGACGCAGGCCCCGCCCATCTGCACGCCGCCCTTGCGGAAGGCAACGCCGATCTGCCGGTCCTGATCCTGAACCAGGCGCAGCGCCCGCCGGACCTGTCCGACTTCACGCCCGGCACCAGGATCGAGGTGGCCCGGATGCCGGCACCCCGCGCGGCCCTGCTGGCGCAGATCGCGCGCCTTGCCACGCCGCGACCGACCGCCGCGACCGGGCCCGACGCGCCGCCGGAACCGGTCGCGGACAGCGTGCCGCGCCTGATGCGGGTTCTGGCGGCCGAGGACAACCGCACGAACCGGCTGGTCTTCTCGAAGATGGTCAAGGACCTTGCGATCGAGCTGCGCTTCGCCGAGGACGGCGTCGCCGCGGTCGAGGCCTTTCGCCAGTTCCGACCCGACCTGATCTTCATGGACATCTCGATGCCCCGGATGGACGGCAAGGAGGCGACCGCGCAGATCCGTGCACTGGAGGCGGAGAGCGGCGCGCGGGTGCCGATCGTCGCGCTGACGGCCCATGCGATGACCGGCGACCAGGACGGCATCCTGGCCGCGGGCCTCGATGTCTATCTGACCAAACCCCTGCGCAAGGACGAGATCATCGACCGCATCGCCGCGGCCCATCCACCGGACTGCGCTGCGTTGCGAACCCAGGCCGCGCCGGATCAGGAGGCCGCTATCCCGGTGGCTTCGGCGGGGCGCAGGAAGACCGGCTTGTCGGGCTCCGACATGTCGGGCTGATAGCGGTATCCGCCCAGATCGAAGTCGCACAGGGCCTGCGCGTCGGTGATCCGCCGCGTCACGATGAACCGCGCCATCGCCCCGCGCGCCCGCTTGGCGAAGAAGCTGACGATCTTCGGACCCTTGGGCTTGTCCTCCATGAAGACCGGCGTGACGACTCGCAGGTTCAGCGCCTTGGGTGCGACCGCGCCGAAATATTCCTGGCTGGCGCAGTTCACCAGGACGTCGGTGCCCAGCGCGGCAGCCTGCGCGTTCAGGGCCTTCGCGATCGTGTCGCCCCAATAATCATAGAGCGTATTGCCCCGCCGCGTCCTGAGGCGGCTGCCCATTTCCAGCCGGTAGGGCTGGATCGCATCCAGCGGGCGCAGAAGCCCGTAGAGACCCGACAGGATGCGCAGGTGGTCCTGCGCCCAGGCCATTTCGTCGACGTCGAGGCTGGCGGCTTCCAGCCCCTGGTAGGTGTCGCCCGCGAAGGCCAGGGCGGCGGGGCGCAACACCCCGGGATCGGGGCTGTCGGAAAAGCTGAGAAACCGCTCGCGGTTCAGCTTCGCCAGGTCCGCGCTGATGTCCATCAGGCCCTGCAGGTCGCCCAGGGACAGGTTGCGCGCCGTCTTGACCAAACGCATCGCGTCTTCCGCGAAATCCGGCGTCGTCATCTCGACGTCGCGCGTATCCCAGTCCAGCCGCTTTGCGGGCGAGATCACAACCAGCATCGTCTTCCCCCTTGATCCTTCGTCTTGTGCCGGGACTTAGCCCGCCTGCCGCAGCACGTCCAGAAACGCGGCGCCGAAGCGTTCCGCCCGCCGGTCGCCCAGCAGACGTTCCATCGCGCCAGCATCGGCCGGGCGCAACTCGGCCACCTTGGCCAGAAGCGCGGCGGAACAACTCAGTGGCTTGTCCGTGCCGTCGGTCCCCCGCGCCAGATCCGCCTGCACCGCCAGCAACTGGTCATAGAGGCTGCCCGCCGCCCTTCCCGCCAGCTTGCGCCGCGCCGGGTGGGTGGGGGCTGCGGCCTCGCCGGTGATCACGCCGAGGAACATCGCGCCATAGCGTTCCAGCTTCTTCGCGCCCACCCCGCTGATCCGCGCCATGTCGTCGAGGCTCTGCGGGCGCCGTTCCGCCATCTCGACCAGGGTGCGGTCGGTGAAGATCACATAGGCCGGCACGCGCGCCTCCTCGGCCAGCGCGCGGCGCCTGGCCTTCAGCGCCGACAGAAGCGGCGCGTCCTCGTCCGAGACCATCATCCGGACCGCAGGCTTGCGCGCCGCCGCGGCGATGCTGTCGCGGCGCAGTGTGACCCCCGCCTCGCCCTTCAGGATCGGCAGGGCGGCGTCGGTCATGCACAGCGCGCCGTGGCGTTCGGGATCGGGCCGGACAAGGTCGCGGCCCATCATCTGCCGGAAGATTGCCTGCCATTGACGCCGGTCCCAGTCGCGGCCGACGCCATAGGTGGGCAATTGGTCGTGCCCACGCGCGCGCAGCTTGTCGGTGGGCGTGCCGGTCAGGATGTCGATCAGATGCCCGGCGCCGAAGGATTCGCCGGTCCTCAAGACAGCCGACAAGGCCATGCGCACCGGCGTCGTGCCGTCGAACGTGTCGGCGGGCGCGTCGCAGAGATCGCATTGCCCGCAGGTCACCTCGGTCTCGCCGAAATAGGCCAGCAGCGTCTTGCGGCGGCACTCCAGCGCCTCGGCCAGGCCCAGAAGCGCGTTCAGCCGCGCGTGATCGGCTGCGCGGCGTTCGGGCGGGGCAAGCCCTTCGTCGATCTGCGACCGCCGCAGACGGAT
>SBFT01000138.1 GCA_006227805.1 Paracoccaceae bacterium | reverse complement strand
TGGGGCCCCAGCGATCTGGTCGCCTTGCGCGCATAGTCGACATTGGCCAGCAGATGCCGCACGACCGCAAGGCGCGCGCGGCGCTTGTCGTCGGACCGGATCACCGTCCAGGGGGCTGTCGCCGTGTGCGTGCGCTCCAGCGTCTCGCGGATGGCGGCACTGTAGGCATCCCATTTCTTCAGACCTTCCACGTCGATCCATGACAGCTTCCACTGTTTCAGCGGATCGCGTTCGCGCTCAAGGAAGCGGCGCAATTGCTCGGCGCGGCCCACGTTCAGCCAGAACTTGAAGAGAAGGATGCCCTCGTCGACCAGCATGTCCTCGAAGGGGTTCACCTGGGCGAAGAAATGCTCGCGTTCGGCCTCAGAACAGAAACCGAAGACCTTTTCGACCACGGCGCGGTTGTACCAGCTGCGGTCGAAGAAGACGATCTCCCCGGCTGACGGCAGGTGGTCGACATAGCGCTGGAAATACCACTGGGTCTTCTCGGTGTCGGACGGCTTCGACAGCGCCACGACGCGCGCGCCGCGGGGGTTCAGGTTCTCGCGGAAGCGCTTGATCGTGCCGCCCTTGCCGGAGGCGTCGCGGCCCTCGAAGACGATGACGATGCGCGCGCCGCTCTCCTTGGCCCAGGCCTGCAGCTTGACCAGTTCGATCTGCATCGCCTCCATGCGGGGCTCGTAGACCTTGCGCGCCATCTGCTCGGTATAGGGGAACGAGGCGTCGAGGATATCGCCCTTCTCGGCGCGGGCGATGGCGTTGCGCACTTCGGCGGGGGCCTCGGTCATGTGGAAGGCGCTGATCGCGCCGTCGAAGGGAAGCTCGGTCACTGTGTCACCCCTGTTGGTCCTCGCGCGGAGACTGACTCGGGCCGACTATGAGATGTTAATCGGATTAACGCAAACCCGCCCGCGCGGCGGCGCGGTCGATGGCGGCGACGACGTCGTCCTGCGCGACATGGTGGGGCATGTGGCCGATGCCCTCCAGCACGGTCAGGCGCGCGCCGGGGATGCGGTCGACCAGCCGGGCCGAGTGGATCTTCAGACCCACCGTGGTATCGGCGCTGCCATGGACCAGTTCCACCGGCACCGCGATGCGCGGATAATGGGGTTCCAGTTCGCGGATCTCGTCCAGCAGGTTCGCGCGCTGGTCGGCATTGGCGCGCAGCGTGTGGCGCCGCAGGGTCAGGCCCGCGCCCACATAGGCGCCATAGCCCTCGGGCACCGCCTGGGGCGCGAAGATCGACCGCACCGTCTGCGCCACCCGCGCATCCGGCACGAAGGCGGTCAGCATCGGCACGATGAGCGCGCTGCCGACGCGGCTGGAGGTGACCCGGTAGAACGGATCGAGCGGCGTGTCCCAGGGGATCGACGGGGCCGAGACCGGCACCAGCGCCGCGATGTTGGCGGGGCGATGCACCGCCCAGGCCAGCGCCACCGCGCCGCCATAGCTCTGCCCCATGACGATGGGGCGATCCGCGCCCAGTTCCGCCGCCGCCCGCGCCAGAAGATCGGCCTGCTGTGCGATGGTGGCGCCGGTTTCGTTGATGCGCGTGGAATAGCCCAGGCCCGGACGGTCGAAGACGATCACCCGGTAGCGTTCGGCCAGGCGCGGCGCCAGGCCGAAGGTCATGTCGCGCGCGTTGCCGCTGGCCCCGTGGATCAGCACCAGGTCCGGGCCTTCGCCCATCACCACCGCATGGACCCGAACGCCGTCGCCCATCTCGATGATCCGGCCGAGCGGCGGGTAGGCGGCCTCGGCCCGCGCTTCGTGGCTGCGGGCCCGGAACTGGATGAAAGCCGCGAAGGCGACCAGGGCCACCGCGAGGGCGAGGAACACTTTACCGGCCAATCTGGGTCATGTCGTAGGGCGTGGACTGATAGATCTCGTTGATCCAGTTGCCATATAGAAGATGCGCGTGGCTTCTCCAGCGGTTGAGCGGCGTTTTCATCGGATCATCGTCGGGGAAATAGTTCACGGGCAACCGGATCTCGGCGCCCGCCACCTGGGTCCGGGCGCGGTCGCGCTCGTATTCCTCGGCCAGTGTCCGGCTGTCGTATTCGAAGTGATTGAGGATGTAGAGCGCGCGATGCGCGGGGTCCTCGATCAGGCAGGGGCCGGTGACGTCCGAGCCCAGAAGGATCGGCAGGCCCGCCGCCGTCACCTCGTCCGCGCGCACCTCGGTCCAGCGGCTGACCGGGACGACGCAATCATCCGAGAAGCCCCGCAGATAGGGCGAGGCGGGGGCAAGGTTCGTGTGCCGGTAGCAGCCGAACAGCTTTTCCGGCAGGACGTGCTTGGGCACCCGGTGGAAATGATGCAGCATCGCCATGCCGCCCCAGCAGACGCCGAAGGTGGAATGCACGTGGGTCTGGGTCCAGTCCATCACCTGGGTCAGCTCGTCCCAGTAGGTCACGTCCTCGAAGTCCAGGTGCTCGATCGGCGCGCCGGTGATGATCAGGCCGTCGAACTTCTCGCCCCGAACCTCCTGGAAGGGGCGATAGAAGGCCTCCATGTGCTCGGCCGCGGTGTTGCGCGTCTGGTGTTCGGACATGCG
>SBFT01000089.1 GCA_006227805.1 Paracoccaceae bacterium | reverse complement strand
AGCTGCGGGGTGAGGGTGATTTCCGGCACCAGCACCAGGGCGCCTTTTCCCGCCTGCCTCGCCCGCTCCACCGCGTGCAGGTACACCTCCGTCTTTCCCGAGCCGGTGACGCCCTTCAGCAGCGTCGTGCCGTAGTCGCCCGCCGTCACCTGGGCCACCACCCGCGCCGCCGCGACCGTCTGGTCGGGGGACAGCGCCTTGCCCGGCAGATCCGGATCGAGGGTCGGGTAGGGCAGGTCTCGCGGCGCCTCGTCCTCGGCAAGCGCGCCCTGCGCGGCAAGTCCCTTCACGACGCCGGTCGAGACGCCCGCAGCCGCCGAAAGCTCGCCCAGCGTCAGCGCCGCACCACCGAATTCCGCCAGCGCATCGAGCACCCGCGCACGCGCCTCCGTCATCCGGTCGGGCTCCGTGCCCGTGGCGCGGAACACCCGCCGCACAGCCGCGGGCGCGCCGATACCCGGCGCCCGCAGGGCGAGGCGAACCATCGCGGGCAGCGGCGTGAGCGTGTAGGCCGCCGCGCGGGCAAGGAAGAGGCGCAGTTCCTCCCGAAGCGGCGGCACGTCGAAGACCTGCGCCACCTCGCGCAGCTTTTCGGGATCGAAGCTGCCCTCGCCCGGGCCCCAGACCACGCCCACCACCCGGCGCGGCCCGAGCGGGACCTCGACGACGGCGCCGGTGGCAACGCCCGCCTCCGGCGCGCGATAGTCGAGCAACCTGTCGAGCGGCCCGAGCGTGGCAACGGCGACCAGCGCGCCGGGCGCATGCCAGTCCTCTGTCATGGTGCCCGCCTGGGGGGTTCCGGCGTGGGTCCGCTTGCGCTAGAACGCCCGCGAACCGCAGGCCGCCGGACCAGGAAACACGCCATGAAATTCTTCGTCGATACCGCCGATACCGCCGCCATCCGCGAGCTTGCCGATCTTGGCATGGTCGACGGGGTGACCACGAATCCCTCGCTGATCCTCAAGTCGGGGCGCGACATCCTCGAGGTCACGAAGGAAATCTGCGACATGGTTCCGGGCCCCGTATCCGCCGAAGTCGTCGCCACCGAGGCGAAGGAGATGATCGCCGAAGGCCTGAAGCTTGCGAAGATCGCGCCGAACATCGCGATCAAGGTGCCGCTCACCTGGGCCGGTCTCACCGCCTGCAAGGCTTTCGCATCGGAAGGCCACATGGTCAACGTCACGCTGTGCTTCTCCGCCGCGCAGGCGATCCTTGCGGCGAAGGCCGGGGCGACCTTCATCTCGCCCTTCATCGGGCGGCTCGACGACATCAACCTCGACGGCATCCAGCTGATCGAGGACATCCGCACCATCTACGACAACTATGACTTCTCGACCGAGATTCTCGCGGCCTCGATCCGGTCGGTCAACCACATCACCGACGTGGCGCGCATTGGCGCGGACGTGATCACCGCCCCTCCCGCGGTGATCAAGGCGATGGTCAACCACCCGCTCACCGATCGCGGCCTCGACCAGTTCCTTGCGGACTGGGCGAAGACGGGCCAGAAGATCGTCTGAGGCGGCATTTCCGCTTCAATCGATCTCCCTCGCGTGACATAGTTGCGGAAAATGACGCAAGAGGCAGGCATGGCGGACCCGGCGCTGGTGGCGGTGCTGCGCGAGAGAATCATCGCGCAGCCGGAAATGATCCTGGAAGACCGCGACCTCATGCGCGCGCTCATCGCCGCGAACGAACGCAGGCTGGGCGACAATGTCGTCGATCTGCGCGGCGTCGCGATGGACCGGCTCGAACAGCGCCTCGACCGGCTGGAGGACACCCATCGTTCGGTCATCGCCGCGGCCTACGAAAACCTCGCGGGAACGAACCAGATCCACCGCGCGGTCCTGCGCCTGCTGGAGCCGTCGGAGTTCGAGGATTTCCTTGCCGATCTCGGCGGCGAGGTGGCGGAGATCCTGCGCGTCGAGTGCCTCAAGCTCGTGCTCGAGACGCACGAGACGGGCGACGACCCGGCGCTCAGGCGGCTGGGCAAGGTGCTTTGCATCGCCGATCCGGGGTTCGTCGATGACTACATGCTGCGCGGCCGGGGCGGGCTCAAGCCCGTCGTCCTGCGCCAGTGCCTACCGGACAGCCACGCGCTTTATGGCGAGGCGGCGGACTGGATCCGGTCCGAGGCGCTGATGCGGCTTGACTTCGGGCCGGGGCGGCTGCCGGGGATGCTGGTGATGGGCGCCGAGAACCCGCACCAGTTCAAACCGACGCAGGGCACCGACCTTCTGGGCTTCTTCGCGGGCGTCTTCGAACGCGCCATGCGGCGCTGGCTGGCGTGAGCCTCGCGCTCACCCCGGCGCTGCGGGCGGCGCTTCAGGGCTGGGCCGATCATCTGCGCGGGGTCGAGGACCGGGCCGCGGCCACCGAGAAGGCCTATCAGGCCGACGTCACCGCCTTTCTGGATTTCCTCGCCCGGCACCGCGGCGGGCTTGCGACGCCCGCGGCGCTCGGCGATCTCGGCCCGTCCGACCTGCGCGCCTGGGCGGCGGCGGAACGCGGCGGCGGGCTGTCGGCCCGGTCGCTGGCGCGGCGGCTGTCGGCGGTGAAATC
>SBFT01000182.1 GCA_006227805.1 Paracoccaceae bacterium | reverse complement strand
CATCCCCATCACCAGGACCGAGATCGGCATTTCGGGCACGAGTTCGGCCGTCACTTCGGGCAGCACGTCACTGGGGTCCGCGGCCGGGGCATAGAGCGGCAGAAGCCGCGCCGCCGACGCGCGGTCGGTCAGCAGGCGGCGCGCGATCATCCCGGCGTTCGAACGCGGATCCTCCTGCGGGACCCAGCGTTCGTCGGTGGGCAGCACATGCACGCGGTCCCAGTCCAGGTCCGCGCCGCAGAGCGCGTCGAAGATCGGCCCCGGCGTGGTTCCGCCTGGCACCGCGAACGAGACATGATCATGCCGCAGAAGGGCGTTCTTCAGGTCGCCGGCCAGTCGGTTGGCGACATCCATCGCCAGCAGGTCCTGATCGGGATATTCCATCATTCTCATGGCTTTATCCCCCTCCATTCACGTTTGTCGCGCTTCATCAGCTGGTCCGCGTCCAGCGGCCCCGTAGAACCCGACTCATACGGCTTCGGCACGTCGCCCCGCTTCCGCCATCCCGCGATGATGGGATCGACCCAGGCCCAGGCGGCCTCGACCTCGTCGCCGCGCATGAACAGGGTCTGGTTGCCGCGCATCACATCCATGATCAGGCGTTCATAGGCGTCGGGCGGGTCCTCGCCATCGGGTCCCAGCGCCTCGGCGAAGGACATGTTCAGAGGCACCTCGACCAGGCGCATCCCGCCCGGTCCGGGTTCCTTGATGGTGACATGGAGGGTTATGCCCTCGTTCGGCTGAAGCCGGATCGACAGGATGTTGGCGTGACGCCCGGCCTCGGCCCCGAAGATCGAATGCGGCGCGTCCTTGAAGACCACGTTGATGACCGAGGACCGCGCCACCAGCCGCTTGCCGGTGCGCAGGTAGAACGGCGTCCCCGACCAGCGCCAGTTCGAGATATGGACCTTCAGCGCCACATAGCTTTCCGTGGTCGAGCGCGGATTGCCCACCGCCGCGCGATAGCCGGGATGCTCGGCGCTCAGCGCCTCGTACTGACCGCGCACGATGTGATGCGGCTCGACCGGATCGAGGGCGCGGATCACCTTCAGCTTCTCGTCGCGCACCGGGTCGGGTTCGAACCGGGCGGGCGGCTCCATCGCGATCAGACACAGAAGCTGCATCAGGTGGTTCTGCATCATGTCGCGCATCGCGCCCGCGCGGTCGTAGTATTCGCCGCGCCCGCCCACGCCCACGGTCTCGGCCACGGTGATCTGGATGTGATCGACGTATTGCGCGTTCCAGAGCGGCTCGAACAGCACGTTGCCGAAGCGCACCGCCATCAGGTTCTGGACGGTTTCCTTGCCCAGGTAATGGTCGATCCGGTAGACCTGACCCTCGTCGAAATGGGCAGCCAGCGTCCGGTTCAGCGCGCGCGCGCTCTCGAGGTCATGACCGAAGGGCTTTTCGACCACGATTCGCGACCGGTCGTTGACCATGCCGTGGGTCCGCAGGCGTTCGGCGATGTCTCCGAAAAGGCCGGGGCCCACCGACAGGTAGAAGGCGCGCACGCGGTCCTCCGAGATCAGTCCCGCAAGCCGCGCCCAGCCGGCATCGCCCTGGGCGTCCAGCGTCACGTAATCGATCATCCCCAGGAACCGCTCCAGCGTGCCGTCCTCACAGGCCCGCCCGGGGGCATGTTCGCGGATCGCATCCGCCATCATCGCGCGATAGCCCGTGGAGTCCAGTTCGCTGCGTGCGGCCCCGATCAGGCGGCTGTCCGGCTGCATCTGGCCCGCGCAATAGCGGCGGAACAGCGCCGGCACGATCTTGCGGCGCGCGAGGTCGCCCGTGCCGCCGAAGACGACGAGGTCGAACGGATCCACCGGGATGACGCGCGAGACCAAGCCGATCCCCTTTCCGATTGCAGGACGCGCACAGCCTAGCAGGCTGGCCGGGCTTCACAACCGGTTCGGTGGGTCGCCGCGCGGCCTCAGTTCAGACGGAATTCGCCCACCACATGGCGCCATTCCCCCGGCGAGATCATCTTGCGGTGGGTGAAGCGGACCGAATGCAGCGGCCCTTCGATCTGGTCCTGCCAGAACTCGATGAACTTGAACAGTTTCGGATGATCCGGCGCGATATCGTAGTCCTGCCAGATATAGCTGTTCAGGACGTTGCGATAATCGGGCATCCGGTAGAACATCTCGGCCGTGGTCAGCCCGTATCCCCTCAGCATCATCTCGGTTTCGGTCATCATTCATGCCTCGTCATGGACATACACAAGGACCATGATTCCGGAAAAATCTTATCTTGCAACAAAAACAGTATGTTAGCAGTCATCCGCCGCGGCTGCCAACGCAAGGTGGCTTCTTGGATTGCACCTCATGTGCGGTGTCTGATAGAGTTGGGACACAATATCTAGCGCAAGCTGAAAGATCGGGCAAAACGACGTGAGCGATACACCGGAACCCCCTGAAAACGATGACGAAACCCGGCCCGAGCGGACGCCCTATTCCGGCCCCACCGTCTCGATCGAGCAGGAAATGCGCGTGTCCTACCTGGACTACGCCATGTCCGTCATCGTCAGCCGTGCGATCCCGGACCTGCGCGACGGGCTGAA
>SBFT01000073.1 GCA_006227805.1 Paracoccaceae bacterium | reverse complement strand
TCGCGCCCCTTGGTCAGGGCGGCCATCGGCAGGACATGGACGGGCGAGACCTCCTTCGCGCGGCGGGTGACGAATTCCAGCACCTCGGGGCTGTCGATCGCGGGGCTTGTGTCGGGCCGCGTCACCATCGTGGTGACCCCGCCCGCCGCCGCCGCCAGCCCGGCCGAGCGGAAGCTTTCCTTGTGCCGCTCGCCCGGTTCGCAGACCTTGACCCCGATATCGACGATGCCGGGGGCCAGGCACTTGCCGCGGCAATCGACGACCTCCTCGCCCTCGGCGGCCTGCGCCTCGCCATGCCCGGTCGCGGCGATCGCGCCGTCGGCGATGCGCAGCCATCCCGGCACGGGGGTGTCTGCCTCGGGGTCGATCAGCAGGGCATTGCTCAGAAGCAGGCTGGTCATGTCAGGCCTCGGGCGCGGTCGATTTGGGCGCGGGTGGCCTCGGGGTCGGCCAGATACTTGATCAGGTGCTTGTCGCCGCCCCGCGTGACGACCTGCACATTGCCGAGGATGATGCGCACCTGCGCGATGTCCGCCAGCGGCACGCGGCGTTCGCCGGGGCCCAGCAGCTTGCCGTTCTGGATCAGCCAGACCGCGCCCAGTTCCTCGGATGCAAGATACCAGCCGCGAAGCGCGATCGCCGCCAGACCCGCCACGGCCCCGGTCCAGACATGCGGGTTGCCGAGGACCCAAAGAAGCGCCATCGCGCCCCCCATGGCGACGGCGGCCATCGAGGCATGCGCCCGGACATAGGCGCCGCGGTCCGGCAGGAGGCGCAGCGGCTCGATCATCTCAGCACCGCCCAGAGGATCGCCGCCGCCGCAACCAGGCCCAGGATTGCCGCCGCACTGCCGATCCGCAGGCCGGTGCGGCTCGCCTGCGCGGTCGCCGCCCCGGTGTAGGGCTGGGCGCTTTCGGTCGCGATCGCGCCGCGCGGGGTCCAGTCGGCGCCGGGCACGTCGAAACTGGCGATATGGGTCAGGTTCGGCCCGCGGCCCATGTCGCGTCCGCGCCCGCCGAAGGCCTGCGAATGCAGGATCAGCGCGAAGCCGTCGATGCCCCGCAGGCGCGCCGCGACCCGGGCCAGCGCCGCGCGGTCGACCGCGTGGCCCTCGGCCAGGTATCCGGTCAGGCCGAAGCCCTCGAGTTCCTCGATCGCCAGCAATTCGGCGCCTTGCGCATCCAGCGTCCCGTCGCCCGTCAGCTCGGCCAGCAGCCCGGCCGAGGGGCGCAGGCGCGTCACGGGATCGTCGCTGGCGGGGTGGCGGCGGCGGATCTCGGCCTGGGGCAGGTTCACGGCGAAGACATGCAGGCGTCCGCGCTCATGATCGGGGATATGAACGCCTGCGCTCACGCCCGGGCCCGTTCCCTGAACCGCGCCACGCGCAGGTTCTGCGCCAGAAGATGCATCGCGGCCATGCGCACCGCCACGCCCATCTCGACCTGTTCCTGGATGACGCTGCGGTTGATGTCGTCGGCGATCTCGCCGTCGATCTCGACGCCGCGGTTCATCGGGCCCGGATGCATCACGATGGCGTCGGGCGCCGCCAGGGCCAGCTTCTGCGCATCGAGGCCGTAGCGGTGGTAGTATTCCCGTTCCGAGGGGATGAAGCCGCCATCCATCCGTTCCTTCTGGAGCCGCAGCATCATCACGACATCCGCGCCCTCGATCCCGGCGGCCATGTCGTCGAAGACCTCGACCCCGAATTCGCGGATGCCCGCGGGCATCAGGGTCGGCGGCCCGATCAGCCGGATCCGGCTTTCCATCTTGCCCAGAAGCAGGATGTTCGACCGCGCCACCCGGCTATGGGCGATGTCGCCGCAGATCGCCACGTTCAGCCGGTGCAGCCGCCCCTTGGCGCGGCGGATCGTCAACGCGTCCAGAAGCGCCTGGGTGGGATGTTCGTGCCGGCCGTCGCCCGCGTTCAGGACCGCGCAGTTCACCTTCTGCGCCAGAAGGTCGACCGCGCCCGATTGCGGGTGGCGCACCACCAGCAGATCGGGGCGCATCGCGTTCAGCGTCAGCGCCGTGTCGATCAGCGTCTCGCCCTTCTTCAGGGACGAGGTCTGCATGGCCATGTTCATCACGTCGGCGCCCAGCCGCTTGCCCGCCAGCTCGAAACTGGCCTGGGTCCGGGTCGAGGCCTCGAAGAACATGTTGATCTGGGTCAGGCCCGCCAGTTCCTCGGAATGCTTGGCCTCGCCGCGGTTCAAATCGACGTATTTCTCGGCCAGGTCGAGGATCGCCGTGATGTCCGAAGGGCCGAGGGCCTCGATCCCCAGAAGATGGCGATGCGCGAAGGACATGGGCGGCTTCCTGATGGTGGTATCGCGCTTATAGGAACCGGGGCGCGGCGCGGCAAGGCGGCATGTGCCCTCGGGGGATTTCCCATTCGCGCCTGCGGGGATAGCTTGGCCGTCATGGATTCGGCACTCGACCCCCATACCGCGCTGGCGCTGCTGGACTGGCAGATCGAACTGGGCGCGACCGAGGCCATCGGCGATGCGCCGGTGGACCGCTATGCGCTGTCCGACGCCGCGGCGCCCGCACCCGCCCCCGCCGCC
>SBFT01000099.1 GCA_006227805.1 Paracoccaceae bacterium | reverse complement strand
ATCCGGCGCGTGTCGACCACGCGCACCCGCGCTCCGCGCGCAATGCAGGCCCAGGCCACCGACAGCCCGAAGATGCCGCCGCCGCGCACCGTCACATCGACCGTTGCCAAGCCTGCGCCCCTTCGTCATCCTCTCGCTCAAGGTGGGGTCTTAGGGCAGATGACGATCAGCGGCCAGTCAGGTGTCGCGTGGCGTGGGGGCGTGCCGGTCTCCGAACGCTTCGACGACCCGTATTTCTCGCTCGAGGACGGGCTGGCCGAAACCCAGCACGTCTTTCTCTCGGGCAACGGCCTGCCCGAAAGGTTCCGCGACGGGTTCCACATCGCCGAACTCGGCTTCGGCACCGGGCTCAACCTTCTGGCAGCGGCGCTTGCCTGGCAGGCGGCAGGGGTGGCCGGGCGGCTCTGCTTCACGAGTTTCGAGGCCTTCCCGCTGCCCGCCGCCGCCATCGCCCGCGCGCTTTCGGCCTTCCCCGAGGTGGCGCCGGTGGCCGCGCCCCTGCTTGCCGCCTGGGACGCGGGGCTGCGGCGCTTCGATCTCGGGCCCGTCGCGGTCGCCGTGATCCCCGGCGACGCGCGCGAGACGCTGCCGCGCTGGGCGGGGCGCGCCGACGCCTGGTTCCTCGACGGGTTTTCGCCCGCGAAGAACCCCGAGCTCTGGGGCGAGGGGCTGATGCGCGAGGTCGCGGCGCATACCGCGCCGGGCGGCAGCTTTGCCACCTACACCGCGGCGGGGGCGGTGCGCCGGGCCTTGCAGGCGGCGGGCTTTCAGGTAGAGCGGGTGCCGGGCTACGGCACCAAGCGGCACATGAGCCGGGGCCGCCTGACGGGGACGCCATGACCACCCAGAACCTCCGCCTCGGCATCCTCCTGATGATCGGCACGTCCTTCGTCTTCGCGATGCAGGACGGCATCTCGCGCCACCTCGCGGGGACCTACAACACCTACATGGTGGTGATGATCCGCTACTGGTTCTTCGCGGCCTTCGTCATCGCGCTGGCCGCGCGCCAGCCCGGCGGCATCCGCGCCGCGGTGCGCACCCGGCAGCCGCGGGTGCAGGTGTTCCGCGCGCTCCTGCTCGCGCTCGAGATCTGCGTGATGGTGACGGGCTTCACCATCCTCGGCCTTGTCGAAAGCCACGCGGTCTTCGCCTGCTACCCACTGCTCGTCGCGCTTTTGTCCGGCCCGGTCCTGGGCGAAAAGGTGGGCTGGCGGCGCTGGGTGGCGATCGGCATCGGCTTTGTCGGCGTGCTGATCATCCTCAGGCCGGGCTATGCGGTCTTCGACCCCGCCGCGCTCATCCCCTTCGTTTCCGCGCTGATGTTCGCGCTTTACGGGCTTCTCACCCGTTACGTCGCGCGGCAGGACACGGCGGCGGTGAGCTTTTTCTGGACCGGCACGGTGGGCGCGCTGGCGATGACCGCGGTCGGCATCTGGTTTTGGGAACCGATGACGGGGCCGGACTGGGCCTGGATGGGCGTTCTGTGCCTGACGGCGGTGACCGGGCACTTCCTGCTGATCAAGGCCTTCGAGGTGGCGGAGGCGAGCGCGATCCAGCCCTTCGCCTATCTCCAGCTCGTCTTCGCGACGGGCCTTGGCCTTGCCGTCTTCGGCGAGACGCTGGAATTGCCGGTCGCGGTCGGCGCGGCCGTCGTCGTGGGGGCGGGGCTCTTCACCCTCTGGCGGGCGCGGGTGCGCGAGACGGCGCGGGGCTGAACGCCTCAGCCGCCGTCCTCGGCCAGAAGTGCCGCCAGCCCCTCGCGGTAGCCGGGATAGGCAAGCCGCACGCCGAGGTCGCGCTTGATCCGGTCGTTCCGCACCCGCTTCGATTCGGCATAGAAACTTGCCGCCATCGGCGTCATGGTCGCCGGGTCGAAGGGTTCCTCGGGCGGTGGCGGCAGGCCCAGAAGTGCCGCCGCATGGGCGATGACCGCGTCCGGCGGCGCCGGATCGTCGTCGCAGACGTTGTAGACCGCGCCGGGATCGGGCCGCGCGATCGAGGCGGCAAGGACCGTCGCGATATCCTCGACATGGATGCGGGAAAACACCTGCCCCGGCTTGATGATCCTGCGCGCGGTGCCGTTGCGCACCTTCTCGAACGGTCCCCGCCCGGGACCATAGATCCCCGCCAGCCGGAAAATGTGCAAAGGCAGGCCAAGCGCCTCCCAGCCCTGTTCGGCCTGAACGCGCGCCAGCCCACGGGCGGTGGCGGGGGTAAGGGGGGTGCTCTCGTCTACCCAGCCGCCCTGATGATCGCCGTAAACCCCGGTGGTGGACAGATACCCGACCCACTCGGGCCGCGCGGCGGCCAGTTCGGCGGCATGGGCGGCCAGCACCGGATCGCCACCCTGATCGGGGGCCATGGATTGCAGCACATGGGTGGCTTGTGCCAAGGCCGGGGCGAGGCTGGAGACCGGCCAAAGCAGGGGTTCAACCCCTTCGGCGGCCATCACGCGGGCCTTGGCTGGGTTGCGGGTGGTGCCGATGACCCGCCAGCCTTGGGGAATCAGCAGGCGCGCCAGCGCCTGCGCGGAATAGCCATGGCCAAGGGACAAAAGCGTGCTCATGGCTGCGACCTTGGCAATCCCTGCGCGGTGA
>SBFT01000186.1 GCA_006227805.1 Paracoccaceae bacterium | reverse complement strand
CATCGGCCGAAGCCAACGACAATCTCGCGGCGCTCGAGGCGGAAAAGAAGGATCTCTACGACGTCGGCGAGATTCCGCCGCTCGGCCATGTGCCGGCGAAGATGCACGCCTGGGTCCTGCGGCAGGAGCGGCACGGCACCCCCGACAAGGCGCTGGAGCTCGAGATCGTGGACACGCCGACGATCGACAGCCACGAGGTTCTGGTGCTCGTGATGGCGGCGGGGGTCAACTACAACGGCGTCTGGGCCTGCCTCGGGCAGCCCGCCTCGGTCTTTCGCCAGCACAAGGCGCCCTATGCGGTCATCGGCTCGGATGCCGCCGGCATCGTCTGGAAGGTGGGCGACAAGGTCACGCGCTGGAAGGTCGGCGACGAGGTCGTGGTGCATTGCAACCAGGACGACGGCGACGACGAGGAATGCAACGGCGGCGACCCGATGCTGTCGCCCAGCCAGCGCATCTGGGGGTATGAGACCGCCGACGGCTCGTTCGCGCAGTTCACCCGCGTGCAGGCCCAGCAGCTGATGCCGCGGCCGAAGCACCTGACCTGGGAGGAAAGCGCCTGCTACACGCTGACGCTGGCCACGGCCTACCGGATGATCTTCGGCCATGAACCTCATGACCTCAAGCCCGGCCAGAATGTGCTGGTCTGGGGCGCGTCGGGGGGCCTGGGGTCCTTCGCGATCCAGCTGATCAACACCGCTGGCGCCAATGCGATCGGCGTCATCTCGGACGAGGACAAGCGCCAGTTCGTCATGGACCTGGGCGCGAAGGGCGTGATCAACCGCAAGGATTTCACCTGCTGGGGCCGCCTGCCCGAAGTCGGGACCGAGGAATACAAGGAGTGGTTCGCCGAGGTCCGCCGCTTCGGCAAGGCGATCTGGGACATCACCGGCAAGGGCGTGAACGTCGACATGGTCTTCGAACATCCCGGGGAATCGACCTTCCCCGTGTCTACCTTCGTGGTCAAGCGCGGCGGCATGGTGGTGATCTGCGCAGGGACCAGCGGCTATAACTGCACCTTCGACGTGCGCCACATGTGGTCGCACCAGAAACGCCTCCAGGGCAGCCATTTCGCCCATCTCAAGCAGGCCGCAGCCGCCAACAAGCTGATGCTGGAACGCCGGCTGGACCCCTGCATGTCCGAGGTCTTCTCGTGGGAGGAACTGCCGCTGGCGCACATGAAGATGCTGCGCAACGAACACAAGCCCGGCAACATGGCGGTGCTGGTGCAGTCGCCCAAGACGGGCCTGCGCACCTTCGAGGACGTGCTCCACGCCCGCGGCTGATCCACCGGACCGCCGCACCCGCCTGCGATCGAACCGCGCCCGCGCCTCGCGTCCTGCGAAGCGCGGGCGTTGTCTGTCCGGACCTGTCGCGCGCCCCGCCATTTCTGGGGAGGGGGAATAGGCGAGTTTCTGCGCTGCAGCCTCACATGCTAAGGTTGAGTTAACGCGCTGTTAATCTTTTTGGAGATACTCTGTTCATGCAACATGACTGGGTACTCGACGTACTGGCCGATCTTCAGGCCTTCGCCCGCGCGAATGGTCTGGCGGATCTGGACGCGCAGCTGGCCCTGGCCCGACTGAGCGCCCGCGCCGAAATCGCGTCGATGGATGAAGGGACGCATGTCGGAACCCCTGGTGGCAAGCCGAACGGCGCTGGACGCGCTGCTGGAGGACCTGGAGGCCTGCGACGGCCTTGACGGCATGCGTCTGGTGATGCGCCGGCTGCGCGATCACTTCGCGGTGCGCCACATGGCCTATCTCTGGCTGGACGCGACGGGGCTGCAATCGGCCTGCGACACCTATTCCGAGGCCTGGCGCACGCGCTATCTCGACCACCTCTACCTGCGTGTCGATCCGGTGGTGACCGGTTGCTACCAGCGCTTCCGCCCGGTCGACTGGAAGCGGCTCGACTGGTCGTCCAGGGCCGCGCGCGCCTTTCAGGCCGACGCGCTGGCGCATGGTCTGGGCAGCCAGGGGTTCTCGGTGCCGATCCACGGGCCGCACGGGCAGTTCGCGCTGTTCAGCGCCAATGACGGGCGCGACGACGACGCCTGGGCCCGCTTCTCGGCCGCGCATGGCCGCGACCTGATCCTGCTGGCCCATTTCCTGCACCGCAAGGCGATCGAGATCGAGCCCGAGCGCCGGCCCGAGACCGGCCAGGCCCTCTCCCCGCGCGAGATCGACGCCATGACGATGCTGGCCATGGGCCACAGCCGCGCGCAGGTGGCCTCGGCCCTGTCGATCTCGGAACATACCCTCAGGGTCTATATCGAGGGCGCGCGCTTCAAGCTGGGCGCGATGAACACCACCCATGCCGTCGCCCGCGCGATCGGGCGCGGCCTGATCGTCGTCTGAGGGCGACCGTCTTCGCGCTGGCATGAGGCCTGCGGCCCGGCTAGGGTCCGGCCCATGTCGCACAGCGCCCCGATCCTCTCCGACGACCAGGCCCAGGCCTTCGACGCCGTCACCCAGGCCCTGCTCCAGGCCGGGATCGACCTGGCCGACGACAGCCTGACGCCGCCCCGCGACAGCGGCGCGGGCGTGCTGGCGGTGGTGGGCAAGGCGGGCTCGGGCAAGACGCTCCTGCTGGCGGAACTGCACGCCGCCCTGGTGCGCGCGGGCGTCGACGTGGTCTCGGGCGATTACGAAGGCCGCAAGCGCCGCGACCGGCGGACGCTGGCGATCCTGGCGCCCACCAACAAGGCGGCCAGCGTCCTGCGCCTGCGCGGGGTTCCGGCGACCACGATCCACCGCATCCTCTACACCCCGGTCTACGACCCCGAATATGAACGCATCGCCGACTGGCTGGCCGGGCAGGGCGAACGTCCCGTGATCGAGGGCCTGACCGAGATCGCGCTCGACCGTGCCTTCGCCTTCTACGAGGGCAACAAGTCGATCCCCGGCGCGCTTGCGGCGGCGGGGCTGCGCGGGTCGGACTTCATCACCGGCTGGAAGCGGCGCGAGGATCCCCTGGACATCGGCTTCGTGGACGAGGCCTCGATGCTGGACGACCGCCAGTTCGCCGACCTGAAGGAGATCTTTCCCACCCTTCTGCTCTTCGGCGATCCGGCTCAGCTGGCCCCCGTCAACCAGTCGGGCGCCATGGTCTTCGACGCGCTGCCCGCGGGCCGCAAGCTGGTCCTCAACCGCATCCACCGCCAGGCCCAGGACAACCCGATCCTCGATCTCGCCCATGCGCTGGGCGATCCCGCCCTCGAGTTCCAGGATTTCGAGGCGATGGTCCAGGACAAGGCCCGCCGGGATGACCGTGTGGTCTGGGGCGAACGGGTCGAGGTCGACCTGATGGCCCGCAGCCCCGTCCTCGTCTGGCGCAACGTCACCCGCATCCGCCTGATCAACGCCTTCCGTGCCGTCCACGGCGCCCCCGAGACCGAGCTTCTGCCGGGCGAGCCCCTGATCTGCGACGGGATCGAGTTGCCGCTCAAGCACCGCAAGAAACGGCTGGACCTGGAAGCGCGCGGCCTCATCAAGGGCGCGCAGGTGGTCTATCTGGGCCCCGGCAAAAGCCCCGGCTTCTCGCGACTGCACGTGATCGGCGCCGAGGACCCGCAGGTCAGCGCCGCCTCGATCATCAAGATCGAGAAACCGGACGAGGAGGAACCCTTCATCCCCTTCGCCGCCCGCATGGGCGCCACCTTCCTGCATGGCGCGGCGGTGACGATCCACAAGGCGCAAGGGTCGCAATGGGACAATGTCCAGGTCTTCGCCCCCGACATCTTCGTCGCCGCCCGCATGGGCCGGACCGAGGCGGGCCAGCCCCTGTGGAAGCGCCTCGCCTATGTGGCGATCACCCGCGCCCAGGACCGGCTGTTCTGGGTGGTGCGCAACCGCCTGTCGAAACCCACCCATCCGCTGCGCGTCGACGACCTGACCGCCATCGCCCCCGCGCCCCTGACCCTCAAGGAGGAGGAGACCTGATGAGAAGCATCCTGATCACGGGCGCAAGCTCGGGCATCGGCCGCGCCACGGCGCAGGTCTTCCTGCGCCACGGCTGGATCGTGGGCCTTGTCGCGCGCCGCGCCGACATGCTGCGGGACTTGGCCGCGGGCCGCGACACTGCCGTGGTCCTTCCCGCCGACGTCACCGACGCCGAGGCGATGGAGAGGGCGTTCGACACGTTCCTCGGGCGCGCTGGGCGGCTGGATGCGGTCTTCAACAACGCGGGCATCTTCGGGCCGGCCGCCCCCATCGACGAGATCTCGCTCGACGACTGGCGGCGCGTGATGTCGGTGAACCTCGACGGCATGTTCATCACCGCGCGCCTGGCCTTCGGCCACATGCGCCGGCAATCGCCGCAGGGAGGACGGATCATCAACAACGGCTCGATTTCGGCCCATGCCCCGCGCGAGAATTCGGTCTGCTACACGACCACCAAGCACGCCATCACCGGGTTGACCAGGACGCTTGCGCTGGACGGGCGGCCCTTCGACATCGCCTGTTGCCAGATCGACATCGGCAATGCCGAAAGCGAACTGGTGGCCGGGCTGAAGGCGAAGAACCCCGGAATGCATACGATGGATGTGACCCTCGCGGCGGACGCGGTCTACCGGATGGCCGATCTGCCCCTGTCGGCCAACATCCTGTTCCAGACGATCATGGCCACGAAGATGCCCTTCGTCGGGCGCGGCTAGGAGCGGATATAGCGGAACACCGCGGACGCGCCCCAGCCCGCCGCGATGGCGATGGCCAGCGACATCAGGCCGTAGAGCAGCGGCTGCTGGCGCGACATGCCGAACAGCCAGCGCTCCAGCCCCACCTTGCGCACGTCGATCGTGGATGCGCCCTGCGACACGACATTGCCGTCGCGCAGAAGGAAGATGCGGATCGCATATTCGCCTTCGGTCAGGTTCGCGGGCATGGCCACGGAGGTGCGGAACAGGGTCTGCTGGTCGATCGCGACATGGTCTTCCAGCGTCTTGTAGAGCCCGTTCGCCTCGCGGATGCGGATCAGCGCCTCGGTGAAACTGGCGCTGTCCAGGATCGTCTCGGGCGCGCCTACAGACCGGATCGCGCGTTCGGTGCTGATCTTGTGGCGCAGGTCCTCGACCTCCTTCAGCACCTCGCTCAGCGTGCCCGAGGCCGCGACGGCATAGAAACTGGGGGCGGCGTCGACCTCGACCGCGTCGGTATTGACCCAGATGCCGAAACGCCGGTCCTTGCGGCGCACCACGACGGGTTTCGACGGGCCCGCCAGCGTGATCACCACATCCAGTTCGCTGCCCTCGGGGATCGGGCCGTCACGTTTCACCGCGCCGAAGATCAGGATCTCGGACCCGTCGAAGCGCGTGGTGATCGCGACCTCGTCCCGGGACAGGCCCAGGACCACCTCCTCGGCCAGCGCCGGGGCCCCCAGCAGCGCCAGGATCAGCGCGAGGGCCCGCATCAGTGTCCGCCTCCGGGGGCGCCCAGGCTGTAGATCTCGGCCGGCGTCAGCAGCAGGTCCAGGGCCAGCTTGCCGCAGACCGCCAGAACCATGATCGCCAGCAGGATGCGCAGTTGTTCGGCCTTCAGCTTGGTGCCGATCCGCGTGCCGATCTGCGCCCCGATCACGCCGCCCACCAGCAGCAGGACCGCCAGAACGATGTCCACGGTATAGTTCGTCGTGGCGTGCAGCATCGTGGTGAAGCCGGTCACGAAGATGATCTGGAACAGCGACGTGCCGACCACGACCTTGGTGGGCATTCCCAGAAGATAGATCATGGCGGGCACCATGATGAAGCCGCCGCCCACGCCCATGATCGCCGACAGCACCCCCACCAGGATCCCGACGATCACCGGCGGGATGACCGAGATGTAGAGACCCGATGTCCGGAAGCGCATCTTGAAGGGCAGGGCATGGATCCATCCGCGGCTGCGGCGCCGGGGCGCGGGCGCGCCGCCCGCCTTCCGCGTCCGGCGGATCGCGTTCAGGCTTTCCACGAACATCAGCGCGCCGATGACGCCCAGGAAGACGACATAGCACAGCTTCACCAGCAGATCGACCTGGCCCAGGCTTTTCAGGTAGTTGAAGACGATCACGCCCAGGGCCGCGCCGATCAGGCCGCCGATCAGCAGGACGGTTCCCATCTTCAGGTCGACCGTCTTGCGCTTGAGATGCGCCAGCACCCCCGAGAACGAGGAGGCGACGATCTGGTTCGCCTCGGTCGCCACCGCCACGGCGGGCGGGATGCCGATGAAGAACAGCAGGGGCGTCATCAGGAAGCCGCCGCCGACGCCGAACATCCCCGACAGGATGCCCACCGCGCCGCCAAGGCCCAGCAGAAGGAACGCGTTGACCGAAACCTCGGCGATGGGCAGGTAGATCAGCATGTCAACACTTAGACCCGCGCGCGCGGTGAAATCAACCGGCTCTCCGGCCGCAAGTCCGTTGGGACTGCCATCTTCGGAAAACTGGACTTATGGTCTCAGCGTTCCTTCACGTAGGGTTCCCCGCCCGCGCGCGGCGGGATCGCCTTGCCGACGAAGCCCGCCAGGATCACCACGGTCAGGATGTAGGGCAGCGCGTCCATCACCTGGACCGGCACCACGAAGGCGCCCAGGTCGATGTTCTGATAGCGCAGCGCGATCGCCTGCAGGAACCCGAACAGCAGGCACGCCCACAGCGCGTGCCAGGGCCGCCACTTGGCGAAGATCAGCGCCGCCAGCGCGATGAAGCCGCGCCCGGCAGTCATGTCCTTGACGAAGCCCGCCTGCAGCGCGGTGGCGAGGTAAGCCCCCGCAAGTCCGCACAGGACCCCGCAGATCGCCACCGCCGCAAAGCGCAGGCCGACGACGCTGACGCCCGCGGTGTCGACCGCGGCGGGGTTCTCGCCCACCGCGCGCAGCCGCAGACCGAAGCGCGTGCGATAGAGCAGCCACCATGTCCCGGGCACGGCCAGCAGCGCCACATAGACCAGGATCGAATGACCCGACAGAAGCTCGGCATAGATCGGCCCCAGGATCGGCACCGGGGCCAGCGCCTCGGCGAAGGGCAGGGTGATCGGCTCGAACCGCGCCCCGCCCATCAGCGATGGCGTGCGCCCGCCTTGCGCGAACCAGTCCTGCGCGATCAGCACGGTCAGACCGGCGGCGAGGAAATTGATCGCCACGCCCGAGATCAGCTGGTTGCCCCGGAACGTGATCGAGGCCAGGCCATGCAGCCCCGACAGCGCCAGCGAGGCCGCGATCCCCGCCAGCAGACCCAGCCAGACCGACCCCGTGACCGCGGCCACCGCCGCGCTGAGGAAGGCCGCCATCAGCATCTTGCCTTCGAGCCCGATGTCGAAGATGCCCGCGCGTTCCGAAAACAGCCCCGCCAGGCACGCCAGCAGAAGCGGCGTGGCCAGCCGGATCGTCGAATCGAGGATCTGCAGGATGGTTGCGAAATCCATCAGCCCCGCCTCCTCAGCGCCAGGAACACCCGCTCGACCGGCATCCGCACCATGTTGTCCAGCGCGCCCGTGAACAGGATCACCAGCGCCTGGATCACCACGATCAGCTCGCGCGGGATGCTGGTCCAAAGCGCAAGCTCCGCCCCGCCCTGGTAGAGGAACCCGAACAGCAGCGCCGCCAGGAACACTCCGAAAGGATGCGACCTGCCCATCAGCGCCACCGCGATCCCGATGAAGCCCGCGCCTTCGGTC
>SBFT01000231.1 GCA_006227805.1 Paracoccaceae bacterium | reverse complement strand
CGCAGCGCGATGTCGAGGGCCGGATTCTCGTAAAGCTCCTGCAACCATATCTTGTGGGTGCTCCGGCCGCGGGTCACACGGACCTGCGCCACCGCCGGTTCGATCGCAACCCCGCCTGCCCGCGACAGCATGCCCAGCAGCGTGCGCGACGGCCGTTCGATCGGATAGACGCCCGGCCCGGCAACCCCGCCGGTCACCGATACGGCAGACCCGTCCCCCGCCACGCGCGAAACCAGGACCTGCGGGTCCGGGGTCTGGGTGTCGAGTTCCTTGGTGATCGCGGCGCGCAACTGGTCGGGCGAACGGCCCGCGGCCTTGATGCGGCCTGCATAGGGCACGAAGATGAAGCCCTTGTCGTCCACCTGCACGTCGGTCAGCACCGAGACCCGCTCGCCGGCGACGGACAGCAGCGGCTCGTCCTTGACGTTCTCGAAGATCTGAAGGTTCAGCACATCGCCGGGCTGGATCACATCTGCCCCGATGCGGCCGGCAGATTGGAAGGATTTCGAGAATTCCAGGGCCGGCACGACGGCCGTTGCCCGGGTCACACGGTCATTCACCGAAACGACAAAGGCATCGCCTTGTTGCAGCACGCTGCCGGAATAGATTTCGCGCTTGTTCGGGCCGGAACGCGGAAGGCCGCATGCGGCGACGCTGGCGCATGCGGTCAGAAGGACCAGGGCGCGCACCCCGGTTTTGGTCATCACGATCACTGCTCGGGCTCCTTTTCGGAACTGCCTTTTGGTCTTTTCCGGGCAGGCTACAGGCAAATGGCGGTCAAATCCAGCCTTCTGCTCGGGGATCACGTCACCAGGCGCAACTGTTGCCTCGGTGCCGCGCAGCCTTCGATCAGCGCATCATAGGGGTCCTGCGGGGCCAGCATCATGTCCACAACCTGGCGCAGCAACTCCCGTCGGCCGCGGGCCGAATAAAAACCGCCGACGATCTGGCTGGTTTCCAGCAGGAACCGGCGATAATCGCGATAGCCGCGCGCATCCGGGCGGCGCGGTGCTGCAAAGAATTCGGGCAGCGGCTGGTCCGACACGAATTCCGGCAGGTTGTAGACTGCCTGTCCGAAGGCTTTGAGCGGCAGGCCCCGCCAAAGCGCCTGCTGTGCCGCGGTGGAATTGACGGTGACGGCGGTGCGCGCGTGGTTCAGCAAACCCGCGAGCTTGCCGCCGCGCACGTGATGCACCCTGCCGCTCAGCCCAAGGCGCGCGGCCTCGCGCGCAATGGTCGCCGCGATGGCGGCGCGGCCGTCCTCCAGCGGATGGGCCTTGAAGACCAGATGGTGATGGCCCGGCGCACCGCGCGCGAACCCTTCCATCACCAGGACGATGAACTCGGTCATCGAGGCAAAGGAGGAATGCGACCGGAAGCTGGCATCGTGCTCCAGTTGCAGAAGGACAAGGTGATAGGGAAAGCCGCCGTGGCGGATGGTCCGCGTTGCCCGCCAGCGTTCCAGCCGGTGCAGCGGCATCAGCAGCAGCCGTTGCAGATACAGGCGGAATTCCTGCACGACCGGGATGGACCGGTGCGGGCGGAAGTTGCGATAGCCCCGGTTCGCCGCCATGACGAAAAAGTGGTAAAGCGCGCCGTAGAACACATGCTGGCGCAGGTCGCCCCAGACGGCGGGCGCATCGGGGATGTCCTCGGCCGCATTGGCCAGCGCTGCGCGCATCCGGGGCAGGGTCATCCCCATGAGGCGGGAATATCCGTTCGAGCCGCCACGCTCGTAGGTGACCCAATAGGGGCGCAGATACCCCTCCTCGAACACATGCACGGTGATCCCGCGCGCCCGGGCCAGTTCGACAGCCTGCGCATGGATCGGGCGTGTGTCGCCATATAGCACCAGATCGGTGATGGCGTGGCGTTCCATCAGGGCGGCGCAGCCTTCGGCCCAATCCTCGGGGCGACCGCGCCAGGGGACATAGCTTGCCCGGTCCGGCCAGAAGACCCTGTCGCCCATGTTGAAACCCACGCGCCAGACCTGCGCGCCCGATGCGCGCAGCATCGCGCCCAGCCGGGCAAAGAACGGGCCATGCGGCCCTTGCAGCAACAGGAACCGTCGCCCGGCGCCGGGGCTGGGAAACCGGGGCATCGCTTCGCTGTCGTCCGATCGGTCGTGCATCCTGCTTTCCTGCCTTGACGGGGGCGGGCCGGGCAAGCGAATTCCTTGCCCCGCAAGCGTGAACGGTCGGGATGGCAGCATCAGGGCGGCGGCGCGGCCTTGGCGCGTCATGTCACCGGTCGGGTGGCAGAAGACCCAGGCCGCGCAGGTAGATGCCGATGCCGGCCTCCAGCAGATCTTCGGGATTGAACGGCGCGCGGCTGCCCGGTGTCCCGCGCGAGAACAGTTCCACCACGCCGTGGCTCATGGCCTGGATATGGGCCGCGAACATCGCAGGTGGCGGGCGGCGTCCCGGGGGCAGGTGCTCGGACAGTCGCGCCGCGGCGGTTTCCAGCGTGGCGCGGCCCCGGGCGGCAGCACGGGCCAGATCGGCATTGCCGGCAAGGTTCACACCGCTTTCGAACATCGCGACGTAATGTCCCGGAAACCTGCGGGAAAATGCCAGATACGCCCGCCCTGTCGCCTCGAAGGCCGCCAGCGCGGTAGGGCGCCCC
>SBFT01000218.1 GCA_006227805.1 Paracoccaceae bacterium | reverse complement strand
CAGCAATCCGCGAACGGAAAGGCCTTCTGGCGCGTGGTCGTCGGGCCTGCCCAGTCCGGCTCGGAGCGGTCGCAGTTGCTGAAGAAGGTGAAGGAGGTCGGCTTCTCCGACGCCTATGCCGTGACCAACTGACCAGACCGACGAAAGGGTTCGCTTCATGAAAAGCCCCGCCGCCGCATTCCGTTCCGCCCTGGCCGCCCTCGTGATGGCCGCGGCCCTGCCCGCATCGGCCTTCGACACCAGTGCCTCGACCGCCTACGTGATCGACCAGACCACCGGCACCGTGCTGCTCAGCAAGAATGCCGACCAGCCCCTGCCGCCGGCCTCGATGTCCAAGCTGATGACGCTCTACATGGCCTTCGAGGCGATCCGGGATGGCCGGCTGACCCTGGACGAAAGGCTTCCCGTCTCGGAACACGCGATGTCCTTCGGCGGCTCGACCATGTTTCTCGACACCACGGACCGGGTGCGGGTCGAGGACCTGATCCGCGGCATCATCGTCCTGTCCGGGAACGACGCCTGCGTGGTGATCGCCGAGGCGCTGTCGCCGGACGGCACCGAGGCCGGCTTCTCGCGCATGATGACCCAGCGCGCCCAGCAGATGGGCATGACCTCGTCCACCTTCATGAATTCCAGCGGCTGGCCGCAGGCGGGCCACCTGATGTCGACCCGGGACCTCGCGCTGCTGGCCCATCACCTGATCGTCGACTTCCCCGAATTCTATCCCCTCTTCGCCGAAACCGAGTTCGCCTTCGATGGCCGCGCGCCCAAGAACACGCAGAACCGCAACCCGATCCTGGGCCTGGGGATCGGCGCGGACGGGCTGAAGACCGGCCATACACAGGAAGCGGGCTTCGGGCTGGTCGGATCGGCCAGGCAGGGCGACCGCCGGGTGATCTTCGTGATCTCGGGACTGGACACCGCGCAGGCGCGGGCGCGCGAATCCGAGGCGATCGTGAACTGGTCCTTTCGCCAATTTACCCAGCGCGACCTCGTCAAGGCAGGCACCCGTCTCGCCACCGCCGACGTCTGGATGGGAGAGCGGCAATCGGTAGGCCTGGTGCCGGCCGAAGACGTCACGGCGCTGGTTCCGGTGCTGGCGGGGTCGTCCCTTCAGGGTGAGGTCCTCTTCAAGGGCCCGGTCGAGGCGCCGGTCGAGGCGGGCCAACCCCTGGGCGAACTGGTCTTCACCCCCGAAGGCCTGCCCGAGGTGCGCGTGCCGCTGGTCGCCGAAAGCGCCGTTGCGCGCGGCGGCTTCCTGGTCCGCATCGGAACCGCCGCGCAGATGCTGCTGACCCGTTTCACCAACGGCCCCGAGACGATGATGTGAGCGGACGCGGGCTGTTCATCACCTTCGAAGGCATCGACGGATCGGGCAAGTCGACGCAGGCGCGGCGCCTGGCCGAAAGCCTGCGCGCCGAAGGCCGCGACGTCGTCCTGACGCGCGAGCCGGGCGGCTCGCCGGGGGCCGAGGAAATCCGCGCGCTGGTGCTCGAAGGCGATCCCGACCGCTGGTCCCCCGAGACCGAGATCCTGCTGTTCACCGCCGCCCGGCGCGACCACCTGGAACGGGTGATCGAACCGGCGCTGGCGCGCGGCGCTCTGGTGATCAGCGACCGCTTCGCGGATTCGACCCGCGTCTACCAGGGGGCCACCCGCGGCGACCTGCGCGGCGTCGTCGACCAGCTTCATGCGCTGATGATCGGGCGCGAACCCGACCTGACGCTCCTGATCGACATCGACCCCGCCACCGGTCTTGGACGCGCGCTGGCCCGGCGCGGCCACGAGGAGCGGTTCGAGGAGTTCGGCGCCGGGATGCAGGCGCGGATGCGCGGCGCCTTCCTCGACCTGGCGCGGGCGGACCCCGGGCGCTTCCGGGTGATCGACGGCGGGCGCGACGTCGATGCCGTGGCCGCGGATGTGGCAGCGGCGGTGCGCGCCGCGCTGGCCGAAACCGCGTGATCGCGGTTTGCGGCGGGCCGCGGGCCTGCTAGACGCTGTGACATGAGCGCCGACGACACCGACATTGCCCAGCCCGACCAGGCCCCGGGTGCGCCCCACCCGCGCGAGACCCTGCGCCTTCTGGGCCAGGCCCAGGCCGAGGCCGAATTCCTGGCGGCCTTCGCCACGGGCCGGCTGCATCACGGCTGGCTGCTGACGGGGCCGCAGGGCATCGGCAAGGCCACACTGGCCTGGCGCATCGCGCGCTTCCTTCTGGCCACGCCCGACCCGCAGGAGGATGGCCTCTTCGGCGCGCCGCCACCGCCCGCCAGCCTCGACATCGCGCCGGATCACCCGGTGGCGCGGCGGATGCTGGCGCGGGCCGAACCGGGCCTTGCACAGGTGATCCGCAGCCTGCACCCCAAGACGGGCAAGCTGCGCGACGTGATCACGGTCGAGGATGTGCGCGACTTGCACCGGTTCTTCGGGCTCAGCGCCACCGATGGCGGTCGGCGCGTGGTGATCGTGGACGCGGCGGACGAGATGAACCCCCAGGCCGCGAACGCGCTTCTGAAGATGCTGGAGGAGCCGCCCCGGCGGGCGACGCTGCTGTTGGTCGCGCATCAGCCCTCGCGCCTTCTGGCCACGATCCGCTCGCGCTGCCGCACCCTGCGCCTGTCCACCC